>JABFRE010000078.1 GCA_013141325.1 Novosphingobium sp. | reverse complement strand
AGGGGATCGCCCAAAACCTGCGCCAGCACTATCCCCCGGCGGTGCTGCGGGTGGTGGTGCTGATGCTGCTGGTCGCCAATGTCATCAATCTGGGCGCCGATCTGGGGGCGATGGGGGCGGTTCTGGCGCTGATGCTGCCGGGGCCGGTGCTGCTGTTCACCGTGCTGTTCGGCGTGGTCAGCGTCGCCCTGGAGGTGTTCGTCAGCTATGCGCGCTATCAGCAGATCCTCAAATGGACCACGCTTTCGCTGTTTGCCTACGTCGCGGTGGTGTTCGTGGCCGATGTGCCCCTTGCCGAAGCGGCGCGCAGCACACTGGTGCCCAGCTTCACTTTCGACCGCGAACACGCGATGGCGCTGGTCGCCATCTTCGGGACCACGATCAGCCCCTACCTATTCTTCTGGCAGGCCGGTCAGGAAGTCGAAGAGCAGCACAGACGCCATATCAAACCGCTCCACGTCAGCCCGCGTCGCGCCGGGGCGGAGCTCAAGCGGATCCGCACCGATACGCTGGTCGGCATGGGCTTTTCGCACCTGGTGGCGCTGTTCATCATCATCGCGACGGCGGCGACGCTCCACGCGCACGGGGTCACCGATATCGCCAGCCCGGCCGAGGCCGCGCAGGCGCTGCGCCCGATCGCCGGGGATTTCGCCTTTGCGCTGTTCGCCACCGGGATCATCGGTACCGGGCTGCTGGCGGTGCCGATCCTGGCCGGAAGCGCGGCCTATGCGGTGAGCGAGACCTTTGACTGGGTCGAAGGCCTGGACCGCAAGCCGCGCGAGGCCAAGGCCTTTTACGGCGTGATCGCGCTGGCGACCACTGGCGGGGTGGCGCTCAACTTCATCGGGATCGATCCGATGAAGGCGCTGTACTGGGCCGCCGTGGTCAACGGCCTGCTCGCCCCGCCGCTGATGGTGGTCACCATGCTGATCGCCCGGAACCGCAAAGTCATGGGGAATCTGGCAATCTCAAGTGGACTTGAGTTTGGCGGCTGGCTGTCCACCGCTGTGATGTTTGCAGTGGCCGGGGTGTTTCTGCTGAGCTGATCGCGGCGAGTCCAGCCGAACTCTCTAGCCGTCCCCGTGATCGCTCCGCCCGAAGTCGGGCCGGGCATCGTCCTGGCCTTCCTCGATGATCGAGCGGCGGATCGCGCGGGTCCGGGTGAAGTGGTCGAACAGCTGCTGTCCGTCGCCCATCCGGATCGCCTTTTGCAGCGCGGTCAGGTCTTCGGTAAAGCGCTGCAGCATGTCGAGTACCGCGTCCTTGTTGGTCAGGAACACGTCGCGCCACATCGTCGGGTCGGACGCGGCGATGCGGGTGAAGTCGCGGAAACCGCCGGCCGAATACTTGATGACTTCACCCTGAGTCACGTCCTCCAGATCGTCGGCAGTGCCGACGATGGTATAGGCGATCAAGTGCGGCAGGTGGCTGGTGACGGCCAGCACCATGTCGTGATGCTGCGGGGTCATGATCTCGACTGTCGCGCCCAGCGCCTCCCAGAAGGCCGAGAGCGCGGCGACCTGCGCCGCATCGGCGTCATCGGGCGGGGTGATGATGCACCAGCGCTGCTGGAACAGGCTGGCAAAGCCGGCATCGGGCCCGGACCGCTCGGTCCCGGCCACGGGATGGGCCGGGATCACCGGATGGCCGGGCAGCGCTTCGGCCAGCGCCTTGGCGACGGTCTGCTTGGACGAGCCGACATCGCTGATCACCGCGCCGGCTTTGAGCCCCGGAGCGATCGCCGCCGCCGCCGCGCCCATCGCGCCCACCGGCACGCACAGGATCACCAGATCGGCTTCAGCAACGGCATCTGGCGCGGTGTCGCAGACCGCGCCGACCAGGCCGCGCTCCGCCGCCCGTTTGCGGGTCGCGGGGTCGCTGTCCCAGCCAGTGGTCTGCATCCCCGGCAGATGCGCCTGCACCGCCAGCCCGATCGAACCGCCCAAGAGGCCCAGCCCGATGATCGCGACGCGTTCAATGGGCATCACGCCACCTCTGCCATTTCGCGCAGCGCGGCGGCAATCGCCTCCATCTGCTCGCGCGTGCCGATGGTGATGCGCAGGGCATCACGCAGCCCCTGATTGGGCAGCCAGCGAACCATATAGCCGCGCTCTGCCAGCCCTGCGTAGGCGGCCTCGGCGCTGAGCGCGCCTTCGAACAGCACCAGCACGAAGTTCGCCTCGCTTGGCACCGCGCGCAGGCCGTGGTTGCCCAGCGCGTTCACCGCTTCGGCGAAGGCAGCGCGCACCGCGCGGTTGTGATCGCGGGCATGGGTCACGAAGGCCTGGTCGGCCGTGGCGGCCAGCGCCATCGCCTGCCCCGAATTGGTGACGTTGAACGGCCCGCGAATCCGGTTCAGCGTATCGATCAGCGCAGCGCCCCCGGTGGCCCAGCCGACCCGCTCGCCCGCCAGCCCGTAGATCTTGGAGAAGGTCCGCGTGACGAGCACGTTGCCGTGCGCGGCGGCGAGGGCCAGCCCGTGATCGTCATCGGCGGGATCAAGGTATTCGGCATAAGCCTGATCGAGCACCAGCAGCACGTCACCGGGCAATCCGGCGTGGAGCCGGGCCACTTCGGCGGCGGGCAGGAAGGTACCGGTGGGATTGTTGGGGTTGGCGAGGAACACCACCCGCGTCCGCGGATTTACGGCGGCCAGCAGGGCATCGACATCGCTGCCATAGTCGCGATCGGGGGCTTCCACCGGGGTGGCCCCGCATCGCCGCGCGGCGATGTCATAGACCACAAAGCTGAAGCGCGAAAATAGCACCTCGTCGCCCGGCCCCGCATAGCCCTGCGCCGCGAGGTGGAGCAGCTCGTCAGACCCGGTGCCCATCACCAGCAGCGCCGGATCGATCCCGTGCAATGCACCGATCGCGGCGCGCAGGTCCGTGCTGTCAGGGTCGGGATAGCGCGATGGCGCATCCGCGTCCGTCCGTGCCGCCAGCGCCAGCGGGCTGGTGCC
>JABFRE010000274.1 GCA_013141325.1 Novosphingobium sp. | reverse complement strand
AGTGGGGGTTTCTGTTGCTACGTACCCCCGGACGCCCGGTTTCCGATTCTGTTACCCGGTTCGGTCCGAACCGTGCTTTCGCTTTGTAAGATCAGGCCGTGAGGCCGTCAGGTTACGCGGCGAGAGCAAGTGCTTCGTTGTCGTTGGCACTTGTGAGTTTTGAGCCTTGAACGGGTTACTCAGCCCGGGCGAAAACTGCGCTTTTCAACACACGTCGATCCTAGTTCGGCCCCGTCATTACCCCTGCGACAACAGGGCCCCTGCCAAGGCAGAGTAGTAATGGTGGAGCCGCCGGGTACCGCCCCCGGGTCCGCTGCGCCTATTGCACGCAACAATTTATCGCCATAGCCGGTCGAAACCGGCAGGTCCGATATAGCTATCCTGCCGCAAAAAGAAAGGGGCGAAGGGCCCTATGCCCCCCCGCCCCTTTCGCAATCCGTTGAAAGTTGACTACTTTTTCAGCGAGTCACGGATTTCAGTCAGCAGATCGACTTCGCTGGGCCCGGCCGGAGCTGCCGCAGGCGGCATCGCCTTGTTCGCGGCGCGAACGATCTGGAAAATGACGAACGCCATGATCAGGAAGTTGATCACGGCCGTCACGAAGCTTCCATAGGCGAGCACGTTGGCCCCGGCCTTGCGCGCGGCATCAAGCGGCGTGCCCGGCGCGACATCGCCGCTGAGCACCATATATTTGCTCGAAAAATCGAGCCCGCCAAAAATCCGGCCAACCACCGGCATGATCAGATCATCGGTCAGCGAAGTGACGATCTTGCCGAACGCGGCACCGATGATCACACCGACCGCCAGATCGAGCACGTTGCCCTTGGCAATGAATTCCTTGAACTCCGACATCATGGACATGGCGACAACCCCTCTACCTTTTATCCCGAGGCCGGGGTGCTGCCATAAAAGTCATGACGTCACAACATCCGATTGCCGTACAAAGATTTAGCTCATCCAGTGCTTGAACCCGCCCCAAGCCTCGCTACATTCCCTGTCAGTCGCGGTGCCACTGCGCCGCCTTTCAGAGGGATTGTCACGATGACCGCAGCCTTCCTCCGCACGTTCTCCCGCACCGCCGTGGTCGCCATCGGCGCGGCCAGCCTTGCCGGGTGCGGCATCAACTCGGTCCCGACCGCCGAGGAAAATGCCAAGGCCAAGTGGGCCGATGTCCAGGCCGCATTCCAGGAACGCGCCAACCTGATCCCGAACCTGGCTGCCGTTGCCAAGGGCGCGGCCGATCAGGAAAAAGGCATCCTGACCGGCGTGGTTGAGGCGCGCGCCAAGGCGACCAGCATCCAGGTCAGCCCCGGCGATCTGACCGATCCGGCCAAGATGAAGGCCTTCCAGGACGCGCAGAACCAGCTGTCCGGCTCGCTGGGCGGGTTCGGCCGTCTGCTCGCCAATGTCGAGGCCTATCCCGAGCTGAAGAGCATCACCAATTACCAGATGCTGCAAAGCCAGCTTGAAGGTCAGGAAAACCGCATTCGCGTGGCACTGCGCGACTACAACGGGGCGGTTCAGGCCTACAACACCACGATCCGCACCTTCCCCGATGCGATCGGGGCCAAGGTGATCTATGGTGCCAAGCCGATGGTCACCTACGAAGCGGCCACGCCGGGCGCGGAAGTCGCGCCCAGCCTTCAAGGCAAGCTCTAGGACACCGCCACGGGAGGCCGGATCATGCCTGGCCACGCCGGGCCCGCAGGCACCGCGCAGCGCAGCGACTGGGCGTACCGCGCCCGCGCTACGCTGCGGCTGGCGGCTATCGCGGCCGGGCTGGCGCTGACCGCTGCCTGCCGTCAGGGCGGCTACGGCAGCGAGGCGCAAAGCCCCCCTCCGGTAGCTGTCCAGCAGGCCGCGCTGGCGCTGACCGGCCGGGTGGTCGATGCGGCCCATGTTCTGGATGCCCAGACCGTGACCGCACTGACCGCCCGGCTGGAACAGCTTGAACGGGAGAGCGGACCGCAATTTGTGGTTGCAACGACGCCGAGTCTGGGCGGCCGCGAAATCGAGGCCTATGCGACCGATCTGGCCAACACCTGGAGACTTGGCGACGCAAAGCGCAACGGCGGCCTCCTGCTGCTGGTCGCCCCGAACGAACGCCGGGTCCGGATCGGAGTCGGCTTCGGCCTGGAAGATACCCTGCCGGACGAGCTTTGCGCCCGGATCATCGCCGAGCGGATTCTGCCGCTGTACCGCAAGGGCGACCTTCAGGGCGGCACCGTGGCGGGCGCCGATGCCCTGATCGCCGAATTGACCGCCCATTCCCCCCGCCCCGCAGGAAAGACTGGTTCATGAAACGGCTCCTCAGCGCGCTTGGCCTTCTGCTGGCAACGCTTGCCCTGGCAACACCAGGAATCAGCCTGGCCCAGACCTTTCCCGCTCTGACGGGACGCGTGGTCGATGCGGCGAACATCATTCCCGCCGATCAGGAAGCCCGCCTCAATCAGAAGCTGGAAGCGCTGGAGAAGCAGTCGCAGCGCCAGCTGGTGGTCACCACCCTGCCCAGCCTGCAAGGGTACGAGATTTCCGACTATGGCTATCGGTTGGGCCGCCAATGGGGCCTAGGTGACAAGGAGCGCAATGACGGCGCGATCCTGATCGTGGCGCCCAACGAACGACGCGTGCGGATCGAGGTGGGTTACGGGCTCGAAGGGATCATGACCGACGGCCTGTCGTCACTGATCGTCCAGCAGCAGATTGTGCCGCGCTTCAAGGCCGCCGACATGCCGGGCGGGATCGAAGCGGGCACCGATGCGCTGATCAAGCAGCTGTCGCTGCCCGCAGACCAGGCCCGCCAGGTCGCGGCCCAGGCCCAGCGCCAGCCCGACCGCAACGAGGGCATTCCGCTTTCGACCATCATCTGGCTGCTGATCTTCTTCTTTTTCTTCGTGCTGCCGCTGATCCGCTCGATGCGCGGCGGGCGGCACTATCGCGGCGGGGTCGGTCCGGTCATCATCTGGCCCGGCGGGC
>JABFRE010000052.1 GCA_013141325.1 Novosphingobium sp. | reverse complement strand
GTGGCGGGGCCGGCGGCGACGGGACGGGCGGCGACGGCGCAGCGCCCGTGTCGGGCCTGACGGCAGGCGTCTGTGTCGGCGGCGGCGGGCTGGCAACTTCGGCTGGCATGGATTGACCGGCGGCCAGCGCCGCACTTTTCTGCAGCAGCACTTCACCGTCGTCTCGGCTCTGCATGCTGGCCAGTGCGGTCTTGGGCTTGGCGCAAGGCCGGGCCTTCGGTGCTCCGTAGTACGAGCGCAGCAGATCTTCGGTGCTTCCGGTCATTCGCGCGGGCTTTGGCGAACCGGCTCCATAGCGCGTCGCGACCAGATCCTCGAAACTGGCAATGCGTTTCGTTTTCATGGCGCAGCTCCCTGCTGGAGGTTGACCCGCATTACCGCGTAGGGATCGACCATCATCACCAGTTCGGTGGCGGTTGCGAATCCGGCGGGGTCGTCGACCCGGATGCGCAGTTCGCCCGGACTGCTGGCGGTCACGTCGGCGAGCAGGCCGTCGATCAGCGCGACCGGCGGAAATTTCGAATTTACCGCCAGCTTCTCACCCTTGATCACCAGACACGGCTGGGCTTCGGCGTCGGCAATCAGGCTGGCCGACTTGACCACTGGCGGTTGCCGGGCGCGGCGCGACTTCTCGATCTTGTTCGCAAGGCTGGAGTAGTCGATTCCGGAATCGCCGGCCTGGTCGATGGCGACGTTCTTGCGTTCGATCGTCTTGAGGTCGTCGGCCGAGGTGACCCCGATCTTGCGCAGCTTCTTCTTGGTTTCCTTGTCCACGTCGATCGTGTCGATCTTGACCTCGTCCTTTCCGACAGGGGCTTTCGAGGTTGCGCGGACTTGCTGATCGGTGATCGTACCGAGCTGGATCGTGACCTTCGAGGCGCCCTCTTGCCCGGCCTGCGCGGTGGTGAAGCTGATCTGGTCGCCGTCGTAGGCTGGGAAGATATTGAGATCGAGCGACAGGTCACGCACCGTATAACTGAGCGGCTTGTTGAGCGCCTTCACCGCCAGCGTCTCGCGCGTCTTGTCGAGCTCGACCACCAGCGAGTCGACGAAATCTTCCAGATGCCAGCTTTCATTCTGCATCGTTGGCCTCGTCGCCCGGATCCGGGCGCAGCGACGCGCGGACGCGCATCTGATGGAACGATGGCAGCACGCTGGTCTTGAGCAGGTAGAGCGGCGGGGTGATCCCGATCGCCAGCACGCCGGCGGCATCGCGGGTGATGTCGAGCTCGAGCGGCATCTCGATCTCGATCGCGGTCATCGAGACGCGCTGCGCAAACGGACCGTGACCGACGACCGGCGGCTGATCGACCAGCGAGACGATCGTCTCGCGCAGATGACGGAAAGCCTCATCCATGTCCTGAACCGGTGCCGCGCGCTGCCGCCGGAGTCAGCGCAATCCGTTCGTTGACCTGTACGTCGAAGCCCTCGAATTCATAGGCCGCTTCGCCTTCGGGTGCCGCGGCAGCGTTGACGTTCGCGGCTTCGGCAGTGTCGTCTTCGTCGTCCATCGCTGCGATCCCTTCAGTTCGATTTCATCGCGAGCACGCGCAGCGCGACCGGCAGCGGCAGCTGGACTGTCTCGTCCTCGACCGCGACGACATCGCCTGCCACGCCGCGGTCCTTGACGCGCGAGAGTTGTACGTCGACCAGCCGGAAGGTCGGGATCATCCAGACCAGCCCGCGCTCGCCCGAACGCCCCTTCATGTCGATCCGCCGCACCGCCTCGCCGCCGGTCCGTGCGAGAAATGCGGCATCGCCCAATGCAGCTACGTGTTCGGAGGGCAGCTCGGGCATGTCCCACAGGCCGCGAAGTGCGGAGAGCTGCGGGACAGTCAGCTCGATCCCGCCCTTGAGGCGGCCCTGTGTCATGGCATAGTCGTTGTCAGGATCAGCCTTGGCCGCCTTGAAGCGGGTCTCCATCACTCCATTGCGCGGGTCGCTCCCCAGAACCACGGCATAGCGAATATCGGCGTCGAGCTTCCAACGGCGCTTGCCGCCGTCGCTCTCGCGGTCGAGCGAAGGCGCTTCCCAGACCTTGTTCCAGAACTGGCGCCAGCGCTGCATGTCGGTCAGCTCGCGCTCGGCGCCAACCTCGTTGCCACGCGCCTTTACGAACAGCGGGCCGACCAGCACCAGCGGCATCGAACCAAGCGCCTCGGTTGCGCCGCTTTGACCGGGCCAGCGCAGCGCGGCAGTGGCGATCAGGCGCGAACCCGAGGGCAGGTGCACCAGCTCGCCGGGTTCGAACGGGCACTCGATCTCGCTGCCCGGCAGCACCCCGATAAGCCGCACGCTCTTCTCGAAGCGCAGCGCCGGATTAGCCTCATCCGCCAGGGTAACCTTGAGGATTGCCTTGGCGAGCGGGTTGGCCGGAACCGGGGCAGCGACCACAAAGCGATAACGCAGGGCGATCCGGCCGCTGCGTGCGAACAGCGGATCGCTGCCGCCGTACCAGGCGAGCGGAGCCGGGGCGACCGGCTCGAGGATCGCCCGCGCCGAGGGCTTGGCGACCGGCCCTTGCGGTGCAAGCGACAGCGATTTGGCCACTGCTACCGGGGCAGGCGCAGTGGCTGGCGCCGCTGGCAGCTGGCTGACGAGGGCCGCGAGCTTGGCGAGGTCGTCGGCGCTGGGCCCGCCTTCGCCGGGATTCGCGGCGGCCAGACGCTGGGCCTCAAGCACCTGGTCCATCAGCAGCCGCTGGTTGATGTCCTTCAGTATCCCGCTGGTCATCGCGTCCTGGGCGGCCCGGCGGTCCTTGTCGCGCTGGTTCGCGGCATTGGCGAGCTGCGGCAGGATCTGGATCAACGGCCCGATCGCGGCGCCGATCAGCGGGATCAGCGCCGGCAGAAACATGGGAGTGGCATAGGCCGCCGATTGCGCGGCCGAGAACCGGTTCTCGGGCAGGCTTTTGGCCTGGACTACGGGAGCGCCGCCAGCGGGCGGCAGCAGCAGCGGCGGACTGGGCGGACTGCTTGGCGG
>JABFRE010000106.1 GCA_013141325.1 Novosphingobium sp. | reverse complement strand
CGCCGATGCGGCGGGGGTGGAGGCGGCCTGGCACGCCTGGCGCAGCGCCGACGACGCGCTGTGCGCCGCGCGCGATGCGATAGTCCGCGCCTCGGCCGATCGCGATCTGCTGCTGGCGCATCTGGCCGAGCTGACCGCGCTGGAGCCCGAGGTGGGTGAGGAAGAGCAGCTCGCCGAAGCGCGCGCGACGATGCAGAAGGGCGAACGCCTGTCCGGCGATCTGGCAGCCTTGCAGCATCTGTGGTCCGGATCGGATTCGGCGTTGGCGACCCTGCGCAGTGCGGCGCGGCGGCTGGACCGGATCGCCGCCGAGCACCCGCTTCTGGCCGAGGCGCTGGCCGCGCTCGACCGTGCGGTGATCGAGGCGGGTGAGGCCGAAGACAAGCTGGTCCGCGCCGCCGATGCGCTGAGCCACGATCCCCAGTCGCTCGACCGGATCGAAACCCGCCTGTTTGAGCTGCGCGCGCTGGCCCGCAAACACAATTGCCCGGTCGATGACTTGCCGCACCAGATGCGTGAGATGCGCGCCAGCCTGGAGGCGATCGAAGGCGGCGAGGCCGAGCTGGGCGCGCTGGAACGCGCCGCGCAGCAGGCCGCGCAGGACTATCGCACCCGGGCCGAGGCGCTCTCGGCCAGCCGCAGCGAAGCGGCCACGCGGCTCGACGCGGCGGTGGCGGGCGAGCTGGCCCCGCTCAAGCTGGATGCCGCGAAGTTCCGCACCAGTGTCACCCGCCTACCCGAGGAACGCTGGGGGCCGAGCGGGATCGACGCGGTGGAGTTCCTGATCAGCACCAACCCCGGCGCGGCCTTCGCCCCGCTGGCCAAGATCGCCAGCGGCGGGGAGTTGTCGCGCTTCATTTTGGCGCTCAAGGTCGCGCTCGCCGAAGAAGGCGGGGCGGCGACGGTGATCTTTGACGAGATCGACCGCGGCGTTGGCGGGGCCGTGGCCAGCGCGATCGGTGAGCGGCTGGCCCGGCTCGCAGATGGCGGGCAGCTCCTCGCCGTCACCCACAGCCCGCAGGTCGCCGCGCGGGGCCGCACCCATTACGTGATCGCCAAGACCAGCGAGGGCACGGTGACCCGCACCTCGGTCCACCTGCTCGACGCGGCGGGCCGGCAGGAGGAAATCGCCCGGATGCTCTCCGGCGCCGAGGTCACGCCCGAAGCGCGCGCACAGGCGGACCGTCTGCTGGAGGGTGTGTGATGGCTGCCACGCGGCGCGAAATTCTGGGTGCCTCGGCGGCATCGCTGCTTCTGCAAGGGTGCGTGAGGGACATGACGCGAACGGATACAGGCGCCGATCTGTTCGGCCTTATCGGACAAATGAAAGCCCAGCCGGGGCAGCGCGCGGCCCTCATCGCCATCCTCAAGGAAGGGACCGGTCAGATGCCCGGCAACCTGGCCTATATGATCAGCGAGGATCGCGATGATCCCGACTCAATCTGGATCGTCGAAATCTGGAAGGACGAGGCGAGCCACAAGGCCAGCTTGGCGCTGCCCGGGGTCCGGGCGGCTATCGCCAAGGGGCGCCCGCTGATTGCCGGGTTTGGGACAAGTGCCAAGGTCCGCCCGGTAGCGGGAATGCCGTGATGATGGACGCGCTCGACCGTCCGGTCTGGTCCATGCTGAACGGGCGGCAGGCCGGGCTTGCTGCGGTGCGCGGCGCGGCGGTGCGGATCGATCCGGGCTATGGTCCCTTTGCTGCCGCACGCGACACTGGGGACGAAGCACAGGCGGCGCTGGCCGCGGTGCTGCGCGATGCGCCGGATGAGGTCTGGGTGGTCGAAGGGCAGGAATGGCCCGCCCCGCCGGGCACCCGGGTGCTGCGCACCGCCCCGCTGGTGCAGATGGTTGCCGAAACGCCCGCGCCGATGGTGCCGGGTGACGAGCACGCCGAAGTGCTGGGCGAAGCCGATGTGGCAGAGATGACCGCGCTGGCGCTGGCCACCCAGCCCGGCCCGTGGGGGCCCAAGACGCGGCTCTACGGCAGCTATTTCGGCCTGCGCCGCGACGGGCGGCTGGCGGCGATGGCGGGCGAACGGATGCTGCCGGGGCCCGGTCTGGGCGAGGTGTCCGGGGTCTGCACCTGGCCCGAATTCCAGGGGCAGGGGCTGGCCGCAAGCCTGATCCGCCGGGTCATGGCCGGCATCACTGCACGCGGCGAAGTGCCTTTCCTCCACTCCTATGCCGGCAATGCGCGGGCGATCGGTCTATACGAAACGCTGGGCTTTCGCGTGCGGCGCGAAATGGTGGTGACCGTGCTGGCGAAAAGCTAGAAACGTGCGAGATGACTGACAATTCGCTCCCTTCCGAAGCCGATGCCGCCAACGAGCTGATGCGGCTGGCGCGCCAGATCGCGCAGCACAACCGGCTGTACCATGCCGAGGATGCGCCAGAGATTTCCGACGCGGACTATGACGCGCTGGTGCGGCGCAATGCCGCGCTCGAGGCAGCATTCCCGCATCTGGTCCGCGCCGACAGCCCCAGTCGCCAGGTCGGGCACGCGGTAGCGGCCTCGCCACTGGCCAAGGTGACGCACGCGGTCCGGATGATGAGCCTCGACAACGCCTTTTCGGACGAGGAGGTGGAGGACTTTGCGGCGCGGGTGCGGCGCTATCTCAACCTTCCGGCCGACGCCGAACTGGCGATGACGGCCGAGGACAAGATTGACGGCCTGTCCTGCTCGCTACGGTATGAACAAGGGCGGCTGGTCCGCGCCGCGACCCGCGGTGACGGGCAGGTGGGGGAGGACGTGACTGCCAACGTCGCGACGATTGCCGACATCCCGCAAATGCTGCGCGGAATCGCGCCCGATGTGTTCGAAGTGCGCGGCGAAGTTTACATGGCAAAACAGGATTTTACCGCACTCAATGCTGCGCAGCATGAGGTTGGCGGAAAAATCTTTGCCAACCCCCGCAATGCTGCGGCGGGATCGCTGCGGCAAAAGGATCCGAAGGTCACCGCCAGCCGCCCGCTGCGGTTTCTGGCCCACGGCTGGGG
>JABFRE010000039.1 GCA_013141325.1 Novosphingobium sp. | reverse complement strand
GGTTACGCCGATCTGCTGACGCGTTGCCGTGATCAGCCGCCGGGCCGGCGCACTGGACGGGCGGACCGCCCCTGCGGGCGCCCCGCACCCGGCCAGGCTCCACGCCGCGATCCCGCCGAGCACGGCGCGGCGGGCAATCAGACCTGAGGACGATGGCATCGCGCGGTCTCCCGACAGCAAAAGGCGCCCCGGACCGCAGTCCGGAACGCCTTGCTATCGTGTCAGGCGCGGGTGCGCTTGAACAATTCGGACGCTGTGCCCGTCAGCCTTCGGGGCGCACGTCGCGGCGCTCGGCAATGCGGGCGCGCTTGCCGGTGCGGCCGCGCAAGTAATAGAGCTTGGCCCGGCGCACAACGCCCCGACGAACGACAGTGATGCTGTCGATGTTGGGCGAATAGAGCGGGAACACACGTTCCACGCCTTCGCCGAAGCTCATCTTGCGGACGGTGAAGTTGGAGCCGATGCCCTTGTTCGAGCGTGCGATGCAGACGCCCTCATAGGCCTGCACACGGCTGCGTTCGCCTTCGACCACCTTCACGCCGACGCGCACGGTGTCTCCGGGACGGAATTCGGGAATTTCCTTGGAAGCCTTGGCGATTTCCTCGGCTTCGATCTGCTGGATCAGGTTCACTGGTCCTCAGTCCTTCTTTTCGCGCCGCGCGCCAGAGGCAGGCTGGACCCGAGCGCCCGAATGACGCTCCCAAAGGTCCGGTCTGCGTGACCGTGTGTCGATCTCGGACTGGAGTTTCCTCCATACCGCGATCTTCGCATGATCCCCCGATCGCAGCACTTCAGGGATCGTGCGCCCGTCCCATTCCTGGGGCCGGGTATAGTGGGGATATTCAAGAAGGCCGTTCTCGAACGACTCCTCCGCCCCACTGGAAGGCGCGCCCATTACGCCGGGAAGCAGGCGAATGCAAGCATCAAGCAGCATGATCGCTGCGGGTTCGCCGCCCGACAGGACGATGTCGCCGACGCTGACTTCCTCGACTCCGCGACCTTCGAAAATCCGCTCGTCGAAACCCTCGAACCGGCCGCACAGCACGATCACCCCCGGCCCGGCCGCAAGTTCGCGCACGCGGGCCTGGGTTAAAGGCTTGCCGCGCGGGGTCATGGCGATGACGGGGGCAGCGGGATTGCCCTTGCGCGCATGATCGATCGCCGCCGCCAGCACATCGACCCGCAGCACCATCCCCGCCCCGCCGCCGGCCGGCGTGTCATCGACGGTGCGATGCTTGTCGATCGCGAAATCGCGGATCTGGACCATTTCGAGGCTCCACGTACCCTCGTCCCGCGCGCGGCCGGCAAGGGAGACGCCGAGCGGCCCGGGGAACATCTCAGGGTACAGGGTGAGGACGGTGGCGTGGAAGGTCATTCAGATTGTCCAGTTCTCTACCAACAACCCCGGCACATCCGCAAAGTCCGCCTCATTGTTGGTCACCACCACCGCCCCGATGCTCAGCGCATGGGCGGCAATCAATCGGTCGAAGCTGCGCCGCCGGAATGGTAGTGCAGCATAGGCGCGTGCCGCTGCTTCATCGAACGGAAGAAGCGGCACCACCTTCAAAAAGGCTTCGACCACCGGCATGTCGGGCGGCTTTCCCTTGCCCTCCCCCAAAACGATTTCCGCCAGACTGATCGCCGAAATCGCCACTTCATCGGCGGCGCAGTTCGACAGGCGCCGACCCAGCGGGGGATGTGTTCCCAGCATCGCATAGATTGAGCAATCGGTATCGAGCAGGTAACGGATCACCCCTCACCCCGCGCCAGTCGAGCGGCGATCGTGCTGGGTCGCTCATCGAAATCGCGGCGCTCGGGAACTTTCAGCCCTTTGGCCTTGCCCCAGAACCCGCTGATGTCGAGCTTCTTCTTCGGCGCAACTGCCGTGCGCAGAACCATCGATCCGTCCGGCAGCATTTCCAGTTCGAGCTCCATCCCCGCCTCCAGCCCCAGACCCTTGGGCATCCGCACCGCCAGCGAATTGCCGGATTTGAATACCTTCACCCGCTTTCCCCCGGTGCCAAGGGTGTTGCCCCCGGCGGCGGCACCGCTAAGGTCGAAGCCGTGCCGCGCATCGCGGACCAGATCGGGATCGGGCTTGTTCATGGTCAACTCCGTATATACAGCGTGTATATACATCACCGTCGGAGCCGTCAATTGCGCCCACTGACCGTTGCCTCCATTCTCGTCGCAATCGCCCTCGCCGCCCCGGCCAGCGCGGAAGAGATCGGCGAGTGCCGGTTTGACCGCGATACCCTGACCTTTGCCGGGACCCGAACCGAGCAGGCGACCTGCCTGCTGCGCAAGATCAAACTGCTGGCGGAGCGGGTGCCCCAGCCGCTACCGCCGGTGATCCGCACCCTGATGGAAAGCGATGGCGCGCCCACTCCGGCCATGAAGGACGCCGCGCTGGCGGCCTTTCCGGAGCCGTACCGGACCTATGCCCGCGAGCATGCCGCCGATCCGATTGCCCATACCGAGGCCGGGCTGCCTGCGCTCTATTTCGTGATCCATGACACCAGCACGCCGTTCTATGGCAACGAACCGTTCCCCAGGCACCTCGATCGCGACTGGAAGGTCAACAGCTTCGAGCCCTACATGAACGGCAGCATCGCCAAAGAGCCGGTCGCCCACATCTTCCTCTCACGCTATGGCCAGATCTGGGCCGGGCACGAATTTTCGGAAGGGTGGCGCGCGACCAAGCTGGAAAGCCGGGTGATCGGCCCGGCCGCGCGCGGGCGGATGGTCCACATCGAAACGGTTCAGCCGCGGCGCAATCTGCCCGGCGCAACCAGCCGCGGCCAAACCCAGGGCCCCAAGCCCGGCTTTTCCGCCGCGCAGTACCGCCAGCTCGCCGCGCTTTACGTCTATGCCAGCGCGCGGGCAGGCCGCTGGCTGATCCCGGCGCAGCACAACACCGTCGACGCCGGAATTCCCGAGGCCCACGACGATCCGCAGAATTTTGAACTGAAACGGTTTGCGGCGGAGCTGGAGAAGCTGGT
>JABFRE010000215.1 GCA_013141325.1 Novosphingobium sp. | reverse complement strand
CGTGCAGGCCAACTACATCACGGGGCAAAGCCTGGTCGTCGACGGTGGGCTGGCCAATTCGGTCGTGTGACCGCCGGCGCGCACCTCGCGGATGACGCCTTGGGTGCCCGACAAACCTTGCATATCCGGGATCAATAGCTGCGCGGCAGGCCGAGCACGTGTTCGGCCAGATAGCTCAGGATCAGGTTCGTGCTGATCGGCGCGACGGTGTAGAGCCGGGCCTCGCGGAATTTGCGTTCCACGTCGTATTCCTCGGCGAAGCCGAAGCCGCCGTGGGTCTGGACGCACATGTCGGCGGCGGCCCAGCTGGCCTCGCTGGCAAGCAGCTTGGCCATGTTGGCCTCCTCGCCCGGATTGCCTCCCCGGTCATAGACGGCTGCGGCGTGGTGAACCATCAGCTCTGCCGCGCGCATCTGGGCATAGCAGCGTGCGATCGGGAACTGGACGCCCTGGTTCTGCCCGATCGGGCGGGCGAACACGCTGCGGTCCTTGGCGTAGTCGGTCGCCTTCTCGATGAACCACTTGGCATCGCCAACGCATTCGGCGGCAATCAGGATCCGTTCGGCGTTCATGCCCGACAGGATGTAGCGGAACCCCTTCCCTTCCTCGCCAATCAGGCTCGAAGCGGGGATCCGCAGTTCGTCGAAGAACACCTCGGTGGTCGAATGGTTCATCATCGTGCGGATCGGCTTGATCGTCAGGCCGCTGCCCACGGCCTCGCGCATGTCGACCAGGAAGATCGACAGCCCTTCGGTCTTGCTTTTCACTTCATCGCGCGGGGTGGTGCGGGCGAGCAGCAGCATCAGGTCCGAATGCTCGGCCCGGCTGGTCCAGATCTTCTGGCCGTTGACCACGTAGTGATCGCCATCGCGCACCGCGACGGTACGCAGGCTAAGCGTATCAGTGCCGCTGGTCGGCTCCGACACGCCGAAGGCTTGCAGCCGCAGCGAACCGTCGGCGATCCCCGGCAAGTACTGCGCTTTTTGCCCGGCCGAGCCATAGCGCAGCAGCGTGTTCATGATGTACATTTGCGCATGGGCGCTGGCGCCGTTGCAACCAGACGACTGGATCTCCTCCATAATCACCGCTGCGGCATCGAGTTTCAGCCCTGATCCACCGAATTCTTCAGGGATCAGCGCGGCGAGGAATCCTGCCTTGGTCAGTGCATCAACAAACTCGCCCGGATAGGCCCGCTCGCGGTCCTTCGCGCGCCAGTACTCGCCCGGAAACTCCGCGCACAGCGAACGCACCGCGCGGCGGATTTCGGCGATGTCGTCGCTTTCGGTCATGCCCCGGCTTACGCCGGAATCTGGTTGAAGGGTATGCCCTTGTCGGGCCGGTGATCCTGCGGCAGGCCCAGGATTTTCTCGGCGATTGTGTTGAGCAGCACCTCGTCCGAACCGCCGGCGATCCGCCCGGTCGGCGCGTTGAGCCAGCTGGTGCCCCAGTCGGTCTTGACGAAGGCGTGCGGATCGAATGCCAGTCCCGCGTTGCCCTTCAGGTCCATCGCCAGTTCGGACAGCCTCTGCCGGCTGCGCACCGCAACCAGTTTCTGCAGGCTGCCTTCCGGCCCCGGCTGCATCCCGGCCTGCATCATCAGGAACGCCCGCTTGGTGATCGAATCGAGCCCGGCCCGCATTGCATGATTGCGGGCGATCGCGCTGCGCACCCGCCCGTCGCGCAGCGCAGGCGCGCCGTTCAGGTCCACCTCGCCGGCCAGCTTGACGAATTCGTCGAGGTGCGGGCCGAAGCCGCCGCTGTCGGTGGCGATGTAGCGTTCGATCATCAGGGTGTGGAGCGACACTCCGAAGCCGCCGCCCACCGCACCAAGCCGCTGTGAATCCTCGATCCTCACATCGTCGAAGAACACCTCGTTGACGTGGCTGTCTCCGCCCGCAAGCTTGATCGGACGCACTTCGACGCCCTTGGCGCGCATGTCGATCCAGAAATAGGTCAGCCCCTTGTGCTTCTCCGCCGTCGGATCGGAGCGGGTGACGATCACGCCGTAGTCGCAATACTGCGCCCAGCTGGTCCAGATCTTCTGCCCGTTCATCTTCCAGCCGTTGCCATCGGGTTCGACCCGGGTGCGCAGCGCCGCCAGATCCGACCCACCCGACGGTTCAGAGAACATCTGGCACCAGATTTCCTCGCCGCGCAGCGCCTTGGTCACGCGCTCCTTCACGAAGGCCTTGTCCTCGCAGTAATGCATCAGGATCGGCACCGGCATGCCCAGCGAGATTCCGAAGAACTGCACCGGCATCCCGCGCTGCATCTCCTCGGCATCGAAGGTGATCTTGTGGAGGTGGGTCAGCCCTTGCCCGCCGACTTCGACCGGCCAGTTGATCCCGGCGAACCCGGCATCATACTTGGCTGCCATGTAGGCCCGGCCCAGCGCCAAGTCCTGCTCCACGCTGTTCCCGGTACGTGCCTCGCGGCCGTATTTGGGGACCATCGCATCCAGAAAGGCGCAGGCCGCCGCGCGATAGGTTTCCAGCCCGCTCATGCCGCTTCTCCGGTCAGTTGGTTCACCAGCAGATCTTCCCAGAACAGCAGGCTGCCCTGCTCCACCGCCAGGCTGCGCGCGCGGCGCATGTGGAGGTGCAAACCCAGTTCCCAGGTTACGCCGATCCCGCCGTGGATCTGCACGCAGTCGCGCGAATTGGTGTCATAGGCCTCGGTCGCGGAAATGCGGGCGTCGGCGGCGGCAATCAGGAACTCCGCAGTTCCCTCGCTGGCGGCGGCGTGGATGCAGTTTGCGCGGGCTACTTCGACCAGCCCGTACATCTCGGCGATGCGGTGCTTGATAGACTGGAACGCCCCGATCAGCTGGCCGAAGGCCTTGCGGGTAACGGCATAGTCGCGCGCAATGTGCAGCAGCGCCTCGGCCCCGCCGACCTGTTCGTGGGCGGCCACCACCGCCATCCGCGCCAGCACATCGCGCGCCAGCGCCAGCGCCGCGTCGCCTTCGGCCAGCACCGTGGCAGGCGTCCCGGCAAAGGTGAGATCGGCATAGAGCCTGGAGTTGTCATAGCTGTTCAGCGCCCGGCGCTCGGCCGGTGCCAGTTCGGCCAGCACCAGCGCAGGCTTGCCGCCGCTGCTGGCCCAGACGACCGCGATGTCGGCCTTGATCCCTCCGGTCACCGCGGGCTTGGTGCCCATCAGCGTGCCGCCCGCAAATATCACCGAAGGTGACGGCGGCAAGGCGGCATTGCCCTCGGCAAGCGCAACACAGGCCAACGCTTCGCCGCTAGCCAGACGCGGCAGCCAGCGCGCCTGAAGCTCGGCGTTCCGGCTGCCCAGCAAAGCAGACACCGCGCCATAACCGCTCGTCAGGAACGGAGCCCCCGCCGTCGCCGCACCGGCGGCCTGCGCTACCAGCCCCAGTTCGACCAGCCCCAGTCCCAGCCCGCCATGCTCTTCCGGGATCGCCAGTGCCGTCCAACCCTGCTCTACCGCAGTATCCCAGAACGGCTGATCGAGTTCGCCGACCTGCTCCAGCAGCTTGAGCAGACGGTCCTTGGACGTGCGCGCATCGAGCACCCGGCGCGATTCGGTCGCGATGGCTTGCTGGCCTTCGTCGTACAGCATCGACATGGCTGATTCTCTCCTTCAGCCGCTTTCTTAAGCGAACGATTAAATTTGGCAATGGACGGCACTTGGCCAGTTGACGTTGGGCGGCGGCGTGGCATTGTGATGCATCGCGAATTGAAACCAAAAAGATCGCGGCAAGGAGGACAGGGATGCAGGGCAGGATCATTCTGGCAGCTATGCTGTTGGCGGGAACGGCGCTGACCGTCGGTTGCGACAAGGTGCAGCAGGCGGCAGGCGGCAGTTCGTCGGCCCCGGTCACGGAAACGGCCTATCCCGAACGGGTCTATTGGGGCGATACCCATCTGCACACCGCCAACTCGGTCGATGCCTTCGGTTTCGGCAATCGCCTTGGCCCGGAAGAAGCGCTGCGCTTTGCCCAGGGCGAGGAAGTGACCAGCTCGACCGGGGTCAAGGCCAAGCTCGCCCGTCCGCTCGACTTCCTGGTGATCACCGACCACGCCGAAGGCATGGGATCGACCATGGCGCTCTATAACGCGCCGCGGATCATGATCCGCGATCCGCAGGTGCTGCGCTGGTACGATATGATGCATGCCGGACCGGATGAATCGGTCAAGGCGATGGGCGAAATCCTTCAGGCCCGCGCCAAGGGCACCCTGCCTGCCCAGTTCCGCGATCCCAAGGCCTCGGCCGAACGGACCCACAACGTCTGGAACAGCTATCTCGATACGGTTGAGCGGTACAACAAACCCGGCACGTTCACGGCCTTCATGGGCTTTGAGTACACCCTGATGCAGGGCGGCAACAACCTGCACCGCAACGTCATCTTCCGCGACGGCAAGGACAAGGTCGCCCAGGTCGATCCGATCGATCCGACCAACGAGCTGACCCCAGACAAGCTGTGGGACTACATGGACGCCTACAAGGCGAAGACCGGCGGACAGGTTCTGGCCATCCCCCACAACTCAAACGTCTCCAATGGCATGATGTTCATGATGACCGACGGGGCGGGCAAGCCGATGACCGCAGCCTGGGCGAAGCGCCGCGCCGCGCATGAACCGGTGGTCGAAATTACCCAGATCAAGGGGGACAGCGAAGCCCATCCCTTCCTGTCACCCAACGACGAATTTGCCGGGTTCGGCACCGCAGGGTGGGACATCGGCAACCTGATGTTGACCAAATCGAAGACCACCAACATGTTCGCTTCGGAATATGTCCGCGAAGCCTTGAAGCGCGGACTGCTGCTTGAGCAGCAGCTGGGTGAGAACCCCTACAAGTTCGGGCTGATCGGATCTACCGACAGCCACACCTCGCTGGCGACCGGCGATGAGGACAACTTTTTTGGCAAGCATCCCGGGGTTGAGCCCGCTGGACGGCGGGCAATGCTGCCGCAAAGTCTGGGCAAGGCGCTGGGCCGGGTGGGCTGGCAGTATCTGGCCGGCGGCTATGCCGGGGTCTGGGCGAAGGCCAACACCCGCGCGGCGATCTGGGACGCGCTGTCCCGGCGCGAGGTCTATGCCACCACCGGCCCGCGGATGGTGGTGCGCTTCTTCGGCGGTTGGGACTTCAAGGATGGCGATCTGGGCGGTGACTGGGTCAAGGCCGGCTACACCCGCGGTGTGCCGATGGGTGGCAGCCTGAATGCCGGCAAGACCGGTGCGCCCAGCTTCATCGTTTCCGCTCTCAAAGACCCCGACGGTGCCAATCTCGACCGGGTCCAGGTGGTCAAGGGCTGGGTCGACAAGGCCGGGACGCTTCACGAAAAGATCTTCGACGTGGTGTGGAGCGACATGGACAAGCGCAAGGTGCTGGGCGGCAAGGTTGCGCCGGTGGGCGACACGGTCGATCTCGCCACGGCCACCTACAAGAACGCAATCGGCGCGCCGACGCTGGCTACGGTCTGGACCGATCCCGAATTCGACCGATCGGTGCGGGCCTTCTATTACCTGCGGGTGCTGGAAATCCCGACGCCGAGCTGGCCGGCCTATGACGCGGTCCGCTACAAGATCAAGCTGGGGCCGGACGTGCGGGTGAAGGCGCAGGAGCGCGCCTACAGCTCGCCGATCTGGTACACGCCAACCGCCTGAGGATTGGCCGACCATGACCTGGCGCAATGGCGCTGCCGTCTGGCTGCGCGAACCCTTCGTGCACTTCCTGGTGGCCGGCGCGCTGGTCTATGCCGTGCTGTCGGGGCGTCCACCCGATCTGGGGGAACGCAAGATCGTGGTCGGCGAAGCCGTGGTCGCCCGGTTGGCCGAACGCTGGAGCCAGACCTACCGCCGCGCGCCAAACCCGGAGGAACTGGACGGCCTCATCACCGACTATGTCCGCGATCAGGCCTATTACCGCGAAGCACTGCGCCTTGGCCTCGACAAGGATGACGAGGTGGTGATGCGGCGGATGCGCAACAAGATGATCGCACTGGCAACCAGCGAGGCCGAAGCCGCTACGCCCTCCGATGCCCAGTTGCAGGCGCTGCTGGACAAGGACCCGGCGCGCTATGCACCCGAAGTGCGGCTGAGCTTTGCCCACGTCTATCTTGGCGACGACACTCCGGCCGGACGCGAAGCGGCGGCCGCCACGCTTGCCCGCCTGCGCGGCGGCGCATCGCCGCAGGGTCTGGGGCAGCCGGTGCCGATCCCCGCAAGCTTCGACAGCGATCCGGCTAGCGACGTGGCGGGGATGTTCGGCGATGGTTTCGTGGGCGCGCTTCGCAGCGCGCCACCGGGCATCTGGACCGGCCCAGTACCTTCCGGCCTCGGGCTCCACCTGATCAAGGTGACCGCGCGCACCGCCCCGGCCAAACCGCAGCTTGCCGATGTCCGCCAGGCCCTGGAAAACGACTGGCGTGCGCAGGCGCTGCGCACCGCCGAGCAGGAGAACTACAGGCGTCTGCTGTCGGGTTATGACGTGGTGATCGAGCAGCCGAAATGATCGTTCGCAGTCTGGCGACCTTTCTGTTGGCGATGCTGTGCCTGTCGACGTCCGCCCGCGCCGATGAATTGCGGCCCGGTTATCTGGAACTCACCCAGAAGGATGCCGCGCACTGGCAGATGATCTGGAAGGCGCCGGTGCTCGGCGGTCTTGCGACCCGGTCGCGCCCCGCCCTGCCCGCGTTCTGCACCGTTGGCGCGGCCGAATCCCGGCTCGATGGCGGTAATGTGGTGACCGCGATGCCGGTCACCTGCACCCGCCCGCTCGACGGACAGCAGGTCGGGATTGCCGGGATGGAGCAGAGCTTCACCGATGCGCTGGTGCGGATCGCCCCGTTGGGCCGCCCGGTTCAGGCGGAGCGCCTCACCCCGGATCGCCCGATGGTGACGGTCCATGCCGTACCCGCTCGCTGGCAGGTGGCAAAGACCTATCTGCTGCTGGGGGTTGAACACATTCTGACCGGGTACGATCACCTGTTGTTCGTGATCGCGCTGGTCCTCTTGCTTGGCCGTCCGTGGGTGGTGGTGAAGGCGGCGACGGCGTTTACCGTTGCCCATTCCCTGACTCTGGCCGGGACCACGCTCGGGCTGTTCGGACTGGCGCAGGCCCCGGTCGAGGCGCTGGTAGCGCTGTCGATCGTTTTTCTGGCTGTGGAGATCGTCAAGCAGCAGGAGGGCACGCAGCGCCTCTCCCAACGGATTCCGTGGATCATCGCGTTCTTCTTCGGGCTGATCCACGGCTTCGGCTTTGCCGGGGCCCTGCGCGAAATCGGGCTTCCGGAAAGCGACGTTCCGGTTTCACTGCTGACCTTCAACGTGGGTGTCGAACTGGGCCAGCTGGCGATAATCGCCGGAGTACTGACAGTTCTTGCCCTGCTGCGCCGCTTTGTCCCTTCCGCGCGGCGCCCGGCGACGCTGGCGGCAAGCTATGCCATCGGCACCGTCGCCAGCTTCTGGTTCATCGAACGGATGATTGCCTGAACATTTCGGGCGACAGCCCTCGCGGATATTTCTAGGCGGGGCCAATGCACCCGGCGTCCCGACTCCACGGCCTCGATGCCTTGCGCGGGATCGCAGCGCTCTGCGTTCTGGCACTCCACGTTCACGCGATCTACGGCGGCTTTCCCGACCTGTTCGGCAGAGCCTATCTGGCCGTCGACTTCTTCTTCATGCTCAGCGGTTTCCTGATGGCGCGGACCTATGGCCGGCGGCTGGCGGCGGGTCTGGGCGGAACGGCGTTCATCGCCCTGCGCTATCGCCGGCTGTGGCCGACCATGGCGATCGGTGGGGCGATCGGCCTGATCTACCTTTGGGATTCGACGCGAAACCTGCCGTTGTTCGCGGCGCTGGCCCTTGCCAATCTGGCGTTGATCCCGGTGTCGTTCCAGCGCGAGCTGTTCCCGCTCAACGTGCCGGCCTGGTCGGTATTTCTCGAGCTGCTGGCCAATCTGGTCCACGGGTTCTGGATTTGGCGGCTGAGCGAGCGCGGCCTTGTCTGGGTAGCGGCAATCGCACTGATCGCGACGCTGGGCTTTACAGTCTATTTCGGCACGCTGGATCTGGGCGCGCGGCCCGAATCGCTGATCGCTGGGGCCGCCCGCGCCTTGCTGTCCTACACGATCGGCATGATCCTGTGGCACCGCTGGCAAAGCCGGGCGCCCGTGGCGGTGCCGCCGCTTGTTGCGGCAGCCGGACTGCCCGGCCTGGTGATTCTGCCGTCGCTGCTGGGGATCGGTCACTGGAGCTATGACCTTGCCTTTGTGCTGATTGCCTGCCCGTTGTTGCTGGCGGGCGGCCTTTGCTTCGTGCGGCCCTCGCCGCTCGCGGTCTGGCTTGGCAATGCTTCGTTCCCGCTCTACGCGGTGCATTTTGCGGTGCTACGCCAGGCGCAACTGATGGGGTTCGGCCGGGCGGCGGCTATCGCGGCGGTGCTGGGCATCACCGCACTCGTTACCCTGTGGACGAGCCGCCGCCAGCTGCCCTATGGCACTGCGGTCAAGGGAGGAAACTGACGATGCAAAGCCCGGTCCTGTACGATGCCGCCGCAAACGGCGTGGTAACACTGACGATCAACCGGCCGGACCTGCGCAACCCGATTTCCGAACCCGATGTGATCGAGGGTCTGCTCGCTGCCCTCGAACGGATCGAAGCCGATCCTACCGTGCGGGTGGCGATCCTGACCGGGGCGGGCAAGGCCTTTTCATCCGGCGGCAACATCAATGCGATGAAGCCCGGAGCGGGCGGTCTCAACGGCGGCCTCCCCGCCCGGACTCGCGGCAACTACCGGCGCGGGATCCAGCGCCTGCCGCTGGCCTTCGCCGCGCTGGAGGTTCCGGTGATCGCGGCGGTCAATGGCCCGGCAATCGGTGCCGGTCTCGATCTGGCCTGCATGTGCGATCTGAGGATCGCCGGCGAAAGCGCGAAATTTGCTGAAAGTTTCGTCAAGCTGGGGATCATTCCCGGCGATGGCGGCGCCTGGCTGTTGCAGCGGGTGGTTGGCTTTTCGAAAGCAGCGGAAATGTCGCTGACCGGCGATATGCTGGGCGCGGCAGAAGCGCTGGCCTGCGGGCTGGTGTCGGAAGTGGTGCCCGACGATCAGCTGCTGGCCGCCGCCGGGGCGTTGGCTGACAGGATCGCCGCCAATCCGCCGTTCGCGGTGCGGATGACCAAGCGACTGCTATGGGAAGCGCGGCGCAACGATCTGGCAACGGTACTGGAAATGTCGGCGGCCATGCAATCGATAGCCCACGCCACAGCGGACCACGAGGAGGCGGTTGACGCCTTCCTGGAAAAGCGTACCCCGGTGTTCAAGGGCGACTAACCATCGTAGTGTGACGCTTGTTGAACATCACATTGCAATGTGATAGCCTTGGTGCATGTCTAGCAATCTCATCGAACGTGTGCGCCGCCTTGTCACCGATGGCGGGATGTCGCGCGCCGGACTCGCCCGCGCCGCCGGGCTTCATGCCAACACGCTGCGCGACTGCACCGAAGAGGGGTGGAACCCCACTGCGGAAACGCTCCGCAAGCTGGAAGTGTTCCTGTGGGACAGCGACGAGGGCCCCGTTCTGGTCGGGATCGAGGAGATCATCGAAGAGGCGCGCAACGGCCGGATGTTCATTCTGGTCGATGACGAAGACCGCGAGAACGAAGGCGATCTCGTCATTCCGGCGCAGATGGCTACTCCCGATGCGATCAACTTCATGGCGATGCACGGCCGCGGGCTGGTCTGCCTGACCCTGACCAGCGAGCGGACCGAGCACCTCGGTCTTGAGCTGATGAGCCGCAACAACGGCACCCGCCACGAGACCGCCTTCACCGTTTCGATCGAGGCGCGCGAAGGGGTGACCACCGGCATTTCGGCCGGCGACCGCGCCCGCACTGTGGCCGTGGCGATCGATGCCACCAAGGGGCGGCAGGACATCGTCACCCCCGGTCACGTCTTCCCGCTGATCGCGCGTGACGGCGGCGTGCTGGTCCGTGCGGGTCACACCGAAGCCTCGGTGGATATTTCCCGCCTCGCCGGACTCAACCCCGCTGGCGTGATCTGCGAGATCATGAACGAAGACGGGACCATGGCGCGGATGGACGATCTGGTCCCCTTCGCCCGGCGCCATGGACTGAAGATGGGTACGATCCGCGACCTGATCGAGTACCGCCGCAAACACGATCATCTGGTCGAACGCATCGGAGAAGTGCCGTTCACATCCGATTATGGCGGCGACTGGCGCTTCATTACGTTCAGCAACAAGGTTGATGGCAGCGACAGCTTTGTTCTTCAAAAGGGCCAAATCAGCCAGAGTGAGCCGACTCTCGTGCGGGTTCATACCTTTTCGGTGCTCGATGACATGCTGGGCCAACCGGGACCCAGAAAGCGGACGTTGCAGCGCGCAATGGCAGAGATCGGGCGCAATGGCAGCGGTCTGATCGTCCTGCTGATTCAGCCGCGCGAGGGCGCCGCGGGATTGGCACCGGCCGCCGACATGGATTTGCGGACATATGGTATCGGCGCCCAGATCCTTGCGGACATGGGCGTCCACGACATGGTACTGCTGAGCAATTCCCATCGCAATGTCGTCGCGATTGAGGGTTACGGCCTCAATATCGTTGGCGAGCACGCCATCCCAGCGGAGTAGTATCATGGCTGAATTCCTGATCGTCGAAGCGCGCTTTTACGATCACCTCAACGACATGCTGGTGGCTGGCGCCAAGGCCGCGCTGAAGGCAGCCGGGCATCAGGTCGATGTCATCACGGTCCCTGGTGCGCTGGAGATCCCGGGCGCGATCGCGCTGGCTGATCAAGCCCGGCGCTATGACGGTTTTGTTGCGATCGGCGTGGTGATCCGCGGCGAAACCTACCATTTCGAGATCGTCGCAGGGGAAAGCGCGCGCGGGATCATGGCGCTGACCATGGACGGCGTGGCGATTGGCAACGGTATCCTGACGGTCGAGAACGAGGAGCAGGCGCTGGTCCGTGCCGATCCGGCGCAGAAGGACAAGGGCGGCGAAGCGGCCCGCGCCGCGATGGCGATGCTGGCCCTGAAGGAGAAATTCGCATGAGCCGCCACCCCTCGCTGGCCGGTTTGAAGCTTGTTCTTGGCGGCAACGTCTTTGGCTGGACCGCTGATCGCGACACCAGTTTCGAGATTCTCGACGCCTTCTATGAGGCTGGCGGGCGGATGATCGATACCGCCGAATGCTATTCGTTCTGGGTGCCGGGTCACACCGGCGGCGAGAGCGAAGCGGTGATCGGCGCGTGGATGGCGGAACGCGGCGTGCGCAAACACATGCGTATCGCCACCAAGACCAATGTTGAAGCCAAGCCCGGCGGGCTCAGGCCCGACGTGCTGAAGGCGCAGCTGGCCCAGTCACTGGACCGGCTTCAGACCGACTACGTCGATCTCTATTACGCCCACCGCGACGACCCCGAAACTCCACAGGACGAAGTGGTCGATGGCTTTGCCGCACTGATCGCAGCGGGCCAGGTCCGCGAAGCCGGAGCTTCGAACTTCAGCGAGGAGCGCCTGCGCGGGGCCATGGCCGCCGCCAAGGCGCGCGGCGTGCCCGGCTATGGCGTCCTGCAGAACCAGTACAACCTGCTCGAGCGCGGCGAATACGATTCCGGCTACCAGAACTTCTGCGTCGTCAACGATGTGGCGATGCTGCCGTACTATGGTCTGGCCGCCGGGTATCTGACGGGCAAGTACCGCAAAGACGCTGATTTCGATCGCTATCCGCGCGGCGCCAGCCTGAAGAAATACGCCGAACGCGGCCCCGCGCTGCTGGCAGTGATGGACCGGATCGCCAAGGAATGCGAAGCGACCGTCGCGCAGGTGGCATTGGCCTGGTTGCTCGACCAACCCGGCGTGGCGGCCCCGATTGCCAGCGCGACCACTGCCGATCAGCTCGACGAACTGGTTGAAGCAATCGACATCGAGTTGATGCCCGATCAATTGACCCAGCTGAACAAGGCCGTGCCGCAGGGGTGATCGCCACCGCGTCGCTGTTGATGCTGATATCGGGCGCGGCGCACGCCGTGGTCAACGCGGTGGTGAAAGCAGGCGGCGACAAGATGTCGAGCCGGGCCCTGGTTGATGGATCAAGCGCGCTGTTGATCCTTCCATTCGCATTCGTGGTTCCGGTGCCGTTTGGTGCCTGGCCGTGGCTGCTCGGCTCGTTCGCGGTTCATCTGGTTTACCTGATCTGCCTGATCAAAGCCTTCGAGAGCGCGGACATGAGCGCGGTCTATCCCCTGATGCGCGGTACTGCACCGGTGCTGGCCGCGCTCGCTTCCGTGGTCTGGCTGGGCGATCCCGTCAGTCCGGGCGTGGCTTTGGGCATTGCCCTGGTCAGCGCCGGGACCGCAGCTGTCGTCTGGTGGAACGCACCAGGCAGACGGGCGTTGGGATGGGCTCTCGCCACGGGTGCAACAATTGCTGCCTACACCGTGATTGACGCCAGAGGAGTCCGCGCGGCGCCTTCGGCGATCAGTTATGTGGTGTGGGTGTTCCTGCTGCTGGGTTTCGGCATCGGCGCGATCTTTGCGGTCTGGCGCGGGCCGCGATTCGTGATTGAAGCGCGCCAGCAATGGAAATCCGGCCTGATCGCCGGTGCACTGTCGCTGGTCACCTATGGTTTTGCGCTGTGGGCCTATCGGCTCGGCGATGTCCCGCGGCTTGCCGCCTTGCGCGAGACATCAATCCTGTTCGGAGTAGCTATCGCCCTGTTTGTGCTGAAAGAACAGGTCGGCAAAGCGCGATTGGCCGGCGCAGCGCTTATCGCAGGCGGCGCGGCGCTGCTGATCGTGCTGCGCTAACAAGCTTGCTGTAACATTACAGACCGCCCATACTCCGTTCATCGAACGAGGCGCAGCCAATGCGCACAACAGAGGGAGAGGGCAGATGAAAGCCATTTACGCGATTCTCGCTTCCGCAGGGATGCTGACCGCAGCCAGTGCGGCTCAGGCGGCTCAATCGGACTATTTTCTGAAAATCGAAGGCGTCGAAGGCGAGGCTGCGGTTGCAGGCTGGTCGTTTGGCGTGTGCAATTCCGGGCAATGCAGCACGGTCAAATCACCGCGCGATGCCGCCAGCGGACTGGCGACCGGCAAGCGCCAGCACGGACCGGTGCGCGTAACTGCCAGCCAGAACACCCAGTCGCTGCGCGAATCGCCCAGCAAGGCGTCGGACGGCAAGACCGCTGCACCGAAGGCGAACTGGGATCTTGCCACCGGCAAGGGCGCGCGAACGGCCGGTAGCGGCGGTGCCGGCGGCCAGGTCGCCATCGCGACCGGCGATGTTGACGGCGATGGCATGGCCGATCTGGCATTCGCCGGCACGCAAAACGAGATTTCAGACTTCACCATGTCCTATCAGAAGATCGAAGGCGTCTGGCGCGCGATGTGCGATGGCAAACACTTCGACAAGGCAGTGCTGCGCAGTGCAGCCGACAGTTTTGAGCTGAGCGACGTGACGGTAAGCTGCGACGCCGCCCCTTCGGGCCCTGCCGAGCGCCGCCGCGACACATGCACCAGCAACGATCTTGATTGCCGCGCCGTATCCGACGGTACGTTTGTCATGCGCTTCACCGGCGGGCGGATGACAAACGCAAAGACCGGGCACGTTACGCTGATCAAGCAATAAGGGTGCGGGCTGCGGGGCCGGACCCCGCAGCCCCGCTTAACCTAGGTCCATGAATTCCTTCAGGCCCATCGGCGCGTAGGGGCCGATGATCAGCTGTTCGAACACGCCGAAGCCTTCGCCGTGCTTGTCGCTGGTGACCTTGCAGGGCAGCTGGACGTGGTAGTTGTCCATCGAACCGGGATCGCACTGCATCAGCCCGAAATCCTCACGCTCCACCGCCAGCGGACCGTGCCACAACCCGTGGTTCCACTTGGGCGAGGTATAGCCCAATCCGCGCATCTGGAACCGGCCGACCGGCTCCAGCGTCAGCGTTTCCGGTCCGTCCGGCCCCTCGATCACCAGCTTGCCGTCGGTAGGCCAGCGCGTTCCCGGCGCCAGCGGTGAGGTCATTTCGCCATCGGTATCGAACAGCCCATCGGCATCCGACCCGTCGGGCGCAATCACCGCACGGGTGTTCCACTTGTTGCCCTTGGCATCGGCGTTGACGTGAAAGAACACGCTGCGATTCCCGAAGTTGATCGGGGTCCACTGCCAGAAGAAACCCGGCACCACTCCGGTGCCGTGCGGCTGCTCGTCGCGGCTGCCGACCGGGCGCACCCCCCAGCTGCGATCGCGGGTGCCGACGGTACCGGGCGCGCAATCCTGCCGCACGCCGTCAACTTCGATCCAGCCGGTGTAGCGCCCGTTCTGGGTCATCCGGGTGTAGTCCATGAAGGTCCGCGGGCCGATCCGGTGGATGAAGCGCGGCTCTTCGATCGGAAAGGCCCGGCCGGTGAACGTGATATCCGCCTTTAGCCCCTCGCCGTCCACTGTCACCCGCAGTTTCTGCAGCGGTTCGATCACCTCGATCCGGATCGGTCCGACCTGCATGTCGAGCCGCTCCATCCCCAGTTCGCGGCTGGCGTGGAGATTGTGCTGCACCCCGTCGCGGATCACGCAAAAGTGCGCGTCGGCCACGTTGAGATGCGGATAGATCCCCATCGCCACCGCGAAGAATCCCGAACCATCGGGGGCATAGCCGTTGAAGAAATAGCGGTCGTAGAAATTCCGGTCGGTCCCGGCATAGGCCACCGGCTCCGGGGTCTGGTGCAGCGGATAGTCGTCGCCTTTGGTCAGCGCCATATTTTTAGCCCTTCAGTTTCGCGAGGCTGCCGTGTTCCAGCGCCAGCGCGCAGCCGCCCCGCGCCATCGACAGGAAATTGGCATCGCCGCGCGGCGTGCGCTCGACATAGGCGGCGCTGAATACGGCGGTGGATACCCCGTGCAGCGCGCCGACCACGTAGTCGTCCCAGACCGCCTCGCGGCTGAGCATCACTCCGCGCGCGGTCATCTCAGTACAGTAGAGATCGAGCAGTTCGTCCTCGTGCGTGCGGCGCAGGCCGTCGCCGATCCCGGTGCCCATGAAATAGCCGATGTCGGTCAGGGCATTGCCCACCGC
>JABFRE010000017.1 GCA_013141325.1 Novosphingobium sp. | reverse complement strand
CCCATAGGGTACCCTAGTTGCGGGTGGTCGGGGCGCCCCAGCTAAAACGTCCCCCGGACGTTTTCGTGACTCTGTGACACGGGAGCGGGCCGGTGCTGCAAGCCGATCACGGATGTGATCGGCGCGCCCGATGGGAGACTCTTCGCTCCCAAACCAAAAGCTCACCCAATCACCCACTCGACAAGCCGCGCTCACCGATTAGAGGGACGGGGATGACCACCAGTCCTTCCCCGCCCAGCCGCTTCGATCCCGCCGCTGCCGATCCGCGCTGGCAGCAGGCGTGGGACGCGCGCCAGTCGTTCCGCGCCAGCGACACCAGCACCAAGCCGCGCTCCTACGTGCTGGAGATGTTTCCCTATCCCTCTGGCCGGATTCATATCGGCCACGTCCGCAATTACACGATGGGCGATGTGCTGGCGCGGACCAAGCGGATGCAGGGCTTCGAAGTGCTGCACCCGATGGGCTGGGACGCCTTCGGGATGCCGGCCGAAAACGCCGCGATGGAAAAGGGCGTCCACCCCGGCGGCTGGACGCGTGACAACATTGCCACGATGAAGGCGCAGCTCAAGCGGCTGGGTTTCGCACTCGACTGGAGCCGCGAGCTCGCCACCTGCGAGCCGGACTATTACGGGCAGGAACAGGCGCTGTTCCTCGATCTCTACAAGGCCGGGCTGGTCTATCGCAAGGAATCGGCGGTCAACTGGGATCCGGTCGACATGACCGTGCTGGCCAACGAACAGGTGATCGACGGGCGCGGTTGGCGCAGCGGCGCACTGGTCGAAAAGCGCAAGCTGAGCCAGTGGTTCCTCAAGATCACCCAGTTCGCCGACGAGCTGCTGGACGGGCTCGGCGCGCTGGAGAACTGGCCCGAGAAGGTCCGGCTGATGCAGGAAAACTGGATCGGCAAGAGCCAGGGGCTGCGCTGCACCTTCAACTTCATCGACAGCGATCACGGGATCGAGGTGTTCACCACCCGTCCCGATACCCTGTTCGGCGCCAGCTTCGTGGCGATCGCGGCTGATCATCCCTTCGCCCAGCAAATGGCCGAGAACCTGCCCGAGCTGCAGGCCTTCATCGCCGAATGCAAGCGCGGCGGCACCACCGCGGCCGAGCTGGAAACGGCGGAGAAGCTGGGCTTCAACACCGGCTATGCGGTGGAACATCCGCTCAAGAAGGCGTGGCATCTGCCGGTCTATGTCGCCAACTTCGTGCTGATGGACTATGGCACCGGCGCGGTCTTCGGCTGTCCGGCGCACGACCAGCGCGATCTCGATTTCGCCCGCAAATACGACCTGCCGGTAACCCGCGTGGTCGCCGAAGGGGATGAAACCGATCCCGATTTCACCAGTGACGAGGCCTATACCGGCCCCGGGCGGATCGTGAATTCCGAATGGATGGACGGCATGTCGATCACCGAAGCCAAGGCGGCGGTGATTGCCAAGGCCCAGCGCGACGGCTGGGGCCAGGGCGAAACCCAGTACCGCCTGCGCGACTGGGGCGTCAGCCGCCAACGCTATTGGGGCACGCCAATCCCGTTCATCCACTGCCAGGGCTGCGGCGTGGTGCCGGTGCCCAAGGACCAGTTGCCGGTGATCCTGCCCGAGGATGTCAGCTTCGACGTGCCGGGCAATCCGCTCGATCGCCACCCCACCTGGAAGCACGTCAACTGCCCCAAGTGCGGCCAGCCGGCGCAGCGCGAAACCGACACGCTCGATACTTTCGTCGATTCGAGCTGGTATTTCCTGCGTTTTGCCAGCCAGCCCGCCGACCGCCCGTTCGATCGCGAAGTGATCAAGCAGTGGCTGCCGGTGGAGCAGTACATCGGCGGGATCGAGCACGCGATCCTCCACCTGCTCTACGCCCGGTTCTGGACCCGCGCGCTGGCGCATATCGGGCTGATCGAGATCAGGGAGCCTTTTGCCAGCCTGTTCACCCAGGGGATGGTGACGCACGAAACCTATTCGCGCACCGATCCCGTAAACGGCCAGCCGGTCTACTTCGCGCCCGACGAGATCGAGCGAGGCGGCGATAGCGCCAAGCTGAAGGCCGACGGCCAGCCGGTCGAAATCGGCCGAGTGATCAAGATGTCGAAGTCGAAGAAGAACGTGGTCGACCCGGACGACATCATTGGTCTCTACGGCGCCGATGCGGTGCGCTGGTTCATGCTGTCCGACAGCCCGCCCGAGCGCGATCTGCCGTGGTCGGAAGCCGGAATCGAAGGCTGCGCCCGCTTCGTCCAGCGGCTGTGGCGCCTGTTCGGGCAGTTCGATGCCAGTGCCACAGGTGAGGACCAGGCGCTCGACCGCAAGCGCGATCAGACGGTTTTTGCGACCAGCGAAGCTGTCGCCGCGCTGGGCTTCAACAAGGCCGTTGCGCGCATTTACGAGCTGACAGGGGCAATCGAAAAGGCCGCGCCGTCGGCCAGCCGTTCGGCCGCAATCCGCACCCTGCTGCTGCTGGTCGCCCCGATGATGCCGCACCTCGCCGAAGAGGCTTGGGCCAGCATCGGTGAGGGAATCATCGCCGATGCCGCCTGGCCGCCGGTTGATCCGGCGCTGCTGGTAGAGGACGAGGTGACCGTGGCGATCCAGGTGCTGGGCAAGCTGCGCGACACCATCACCGTCGCCAAGGGCCTTCCCAAGGAACAGCTTGAGGCCCTTGCCCTCGCCTCTGACAAGGTGCAGCGTGCGCTGGATGGCAAGCCGGTGAAGAAAGTGATCGTGGTCCCCGACCGTCTGGTAAACTTGGTGGCATGAAGCGGCTGATCGCCCTGTCGCTGCCGCTTGCGCTCGCCGCCTGCTGGCTCCAGCCGATGTACGCCGGCGGAGCCGGCGGTGCGGTGGCCCAGGGTCTGGGCACTGTCGCGGTCGCCCCGATCGAGGGCAAGGCCGGCTGGCTGGTCCGCAACGCGCTGGTTGACCGGCTGCAGGGCGGAAACTCCGACGCCAATGCGCGCTACCGGCTGGACGTGCGGCTGGATGACAAGCTGGAGGGGCTGGGGCTGCTGTCCAACGATACCAT
>JABFRE010000156.1 GCA_013141325.1 Novosphingobium sp. | reverse complement strand
GGCGATGAGCGGGTTCACGACATTTCGAACTACATCAAGAAGGGCAAGCTGTGGGAAGCCTTCACCGCGCCCGAGCTGCCAGTGCTGTTGATCGACGAGATCGACAAGGCCGACATCGAATTTCCCAACGACCTGCTCCAGGAACTCGATCGCATGTCGTTCGACGTTTACGAAACCCGCGAGCGGATCACGGCGAAGGAACGCCCGATCGTCGTCATCACCAGCAACAATGAGAAGGAGCTGCCGGACGCCTTCCTGCGCCGCTGTTTCTTCCACTACATCAAATTTCCCGATCGCGAGACGATGCAGGCGATCATCGATGTCCACTACCCGGGCATTCAAAAGACCCTGGTCAGCAAAGCGATGGACATCTTTTACGAGGTTCGCGAAGTTCCCGGTCTCAAGAAGAAACCGAGCACCAGCGAGCTGCTTGATTGGCTGAAGCTGCTGCTCAACGAGGACATGCCGCTCGACGTGCTGCAGAACAAGGACCCCGCAAAGGCGATCCCGCCGCTTCACGGGGCCCTGCTCAAGAACGAGCAGGATGTGATGCTGTTCGAACGGCTGGCCTTCATGGCACGGAGACAGACCTGATCATGCGCCTTGGCAGCTATCCGCTCACCGCCTTCCTGTTTGTCCTGACGGTCGCCATTCTGGCGGTCATGCAAGGGTATTTCCCGGCGGAGCTGGCCATTCCTCTGCCGGGCAGCACCATCCGTCCGGTCCTGCTGCTCGAACTGGCGTCGCAACCGCAGCATCTGGCGCACATTTTCGGTGAGCCGGGCGATCCCCAGCGTGCGGTGCGCATCGCGGGCATGAATACCGGCAACGCAATCGACTATCTGCTGATGCCGTCCTACGGGCTGCTGACGCTGAGCTTTTTCACCGGCATTTCCCGTGACCTGGGCGCGGGGTTCTGGCGGGTGTTCGGCGCGATGGGCGTGATTGCGGCGGTCAGCGATGCCATCGAGAACTGGCTGATGTTCGGCATGGTCGCCGACATGGCCAATCCGCTGAACGAAATGGCACTGCTGCCCTACCCGGTCTGGACCAAGTTCGGCCTGCTGGCGATGAGCTGCGGCGGAGCGGCCTGGGCCTTTGTCCGCCTGCGCCGCTGGGTGCTGGCCGCGCTGTGTCTGCCCGCTCCGCTGATGCTGGTGCCGGGCATGCTCGATCCGCTTCACACTGCGCCGCTGGCCACCTCGCTGATCGGGCTCGGCTGGCTGGCCATGGCCGTCCACGCCGCAACGCGGTGGTGGCGCACCCGCGCTGTCGCCTAGCCGCCGCGCGTGAGCGAGCGACCGTCCAGCGCCCACACCCGTTTCGCCGCCGTTCGCGCGCGGCTCGAAGCCTATGAGCCGCGTCCCGGTCCGCAGGCGTGGCTCTATGAATTCCTGCTGTTCGGTTTCAAGCAAGGCTGGGCCTGTCTGTTTGGCGGCTTGATGCTGGGTCTGCTACTCGCGACGCACCTGTTCTATCCGGCCCATGCAGTGCTGGCGCGCTACGATTTCCTGACCCTGGCCGCGCTGGCGATCCAGCTGGCGATGCTGGCGTTCCGCCTGGAAACACTGGAAGAGGCCAAGGTGATCCTCGCCTTCCATCTGGTCGGCACGGTGATGGAACTGTTCAAGACCTCGGCCGGATCGTGGCTCTATCCCGAACCGAGCCTGCTGCGGATCGGCGGGGTGCCGCTGTTTTCCGGGTTTATGTACGCGGCGGTTGGCAGCTACCTCGCCCGGGTCTGGCGGATCTTCGATTTCCGCTTCGGCGCGTACCCGAACCCTGTGCTAGCCGCACTGCTGGCGGCGGCGGTCTATGTCAATTTCTTCGCCCATCATTGGCTGCCCGACGTCCGGCTTGCGCTGTTCGCGGTGATGGGCCTGCTGTTCTGGCGCACCCGGGTCTGGTTCCGCGTCTGGCGGGACGACCGCTGGATGCCGCTGCTGCTGGGCTGGCTGCTGGTGGCGCTGTTCATCTGGTTCGCTGAAAACATCGGCACCTTCAGCCGCGCCTGGCTCTATCCCAGCCAGCAGCACGGTTGGGCACTGGTCCACCCCGCCAAGCTGGGCGCGTGGTATCTGCTGATGTATATCTCGTTCATTCTGGTAGCGGCGGTCCACAAGCCGCAGGAAAAGGCCTGATCCGATGTTCTTCAACTTCGTCGACGAACTGCGCGCTGCGGGAATTTCCGCCAGCTTCAAAGAGCACCTGGTGCTGCTGGAGGCGCTGGACAAGGATGTGATCGAGCAGACGCCCGAGCAGTTCTATTACCTGTCCCGCTCGGTCTTCGTGAAGGACGAAGGGCTGCTCGACCGGTTCGACCAGGTGTTCAACAAGGTCTTCAAGGGGCTGTTGACCGATTATGGCCAGAACCCGGTCGACGTGCCCGAAGACTGGCTGAAAGCGGTCGCCGAAAAATTCCTGACGCCCGAGGAAATGGCCGCGATCGAGAAGCTGGGATCGTGGGATGAGATCATGGAGACGCTGAAACAGCGGCTCGAGGAGCAGCAGAAGCGGCACGAGGGCGGCAACAAGTGGGTCGGCACCGGCGGCACCAGCCCCTTTGGCAATTCGGGCTACAACCCCGAAGGCGTGCGGATCGGCGGCGAGAGCAAGCACAAGCGCGCGCTGAAGGTTTGGGAAAAGCGAGAGTTCCAGAACCTCGACAACACGCGCGAGCTGGGCACCCGCAACATCAAGATCGCGCTGCGCCGCCTGCGCCGCTTCGCGCGCGAGGGCAGCGCCGACGAGCTTGACCTTGACGCCACTATCGAGGGGACCGCGCGCCAGGGCTGGCTTGACATCCACATGCGGCCCGAACGGCACAACGCGGTCAAGCTGCTGCTGTTCCTCGATGTCGGCGGATCCATGGACCCGTTCATCAAGCTGGTCGAGGAGCTGTTCAGCGCCGCCACGGCGGAGTTCAAGAACCTGGAATTCTTCTACTTCCACAACTGCCTCTACGAAGGCGTGTGGAAGGACAACAAGCGCCGCTGGAGCGAACGGACCAACACCTGGGACATCCTCCACAAGTACGGCCACGACTACAAGGTGGTCTTCGTCGGCGATGCGGCGATGAGCCCCTACGAGATCACCCACCCCGGCGGTTCGGTCGAACACTTCAACGAGGAAGCGGGATCGGAATGGCTCAAACGCGTCGCCCACGTCTATCCGGCGACGGTTTGGATCAATCCGGTGCCCGAAAAGCAGTGGGGCTATTCGCAGTCAACCAAGATGATCCGCGAACTGATCGGCGGATCGATGCACCCGCTGACGCTGGCAGGCCTCGATGATGCGATGCGCGAGCTTACGCGCAAGAAGCATTGATGCGGGAAAACAATTCCTATGCTTGATCGTGCCGGACACCGCCTCACATTGGCGTCATGACCAACCCGCGCATGCCCGCCCTGTTCATCGGCCACGGATCGCCGATGAACGTCATTACCGACTCGCCCGAGCGCCGGGCGTGGGAGGCGCTGGGCCGCGCTCTGCCGCGACCCACGGCGATCCTTGTCGTGTCGGCGCACTGGGAAACGCAGGGCGCGGTGCACCTGACGGCCGGTGAACATCCGCGCACGATTCACGATTTCGGCGGTTTTCCGGACGAACTGTTCGCGATCCAGTACCCTGCCCCCGGCGCGCCGACGCTGGTTGAACGGCTAGCCAGCCTGCTGGGCGAGGATGCGGTGAAACGCGACGAAAGCTGGGGCTTCGACCATGGTTCCTGGGGCGTGGTGCGGCCGATGTTTCCGGAAGCCGACGTGCCGATGATCCAGCTCAGTCTGGACCGCGCGTTGACTCCGGTTCAGCACCTGGATGTGGCGGCCAGGCTGGCGGTGCTGCGCGATGAAGGCGTGCTGCTGGTGGCGAGCGGAAACGTGGTTCACAACCTGCGTGAGTACATGCGCACGATGGGAACACAGCCGCACTGGGCGGCCGAATTCCAGACGCGGATCACCTGCGCTGTGGTCGATGGTGACCATACGGCACTGACCGCCTTCGCGCCGGATGATGAAGCGGCGGCCTTGGCGATCAACAGCGCGGAGCATTACCTGCCGCTGCTCTATGCCGTCGGCACGCGCCTGCCGGGCGACGACGTAGGGGTGTTCAACGACACCATCGACGGCGCGCTGACCATGACGAGCTATCTGATCGGCGACACGCAGCTGTTGACCATGCTCGGCTGACGCTGGCGGCGGCGACCCAGGCGCGATAAGGCCCGCGCGATGGACCGCCAGCTTTTCATCATCTGCCTGCTGACCTTCGGGATCAACCTGATCGGCACCCTGGCCTATTCGGCGCGGATCGCCGGGGTGCGTACCCGGCGGATCGCGATGAGTTTTGCGCTGTTCAACATCCTGGTTCTGGTCAGCCGGACCTCGAACAGTTTTCTTGGTCCGTTCCTGGCCAAGCGGATCGAAACACGGATTTCCGGCGGCGGGGGCGAAGCGCTCTATGCCGACTTCCAGCTCGTGCTGCTCTCTGCGACGCTGGCGGTGGCACTGGGGATCGGGCTGGTGCCAAGCGGGCAGCGGCTGTTCGCCAAGGCTATCGGCTATTTCCAGCAGCACCGCTCGACCGCGAAGATGGTGATGAAAACCGCAACGCCGACCGGGCTCAAGGCGGTGCGCGATGCACTGCATCCGCCTTCGCTGTCGCACCTCAAGAATCTAAAGCTCGACAAGGGCGTGGGCTGGGGCGTGCTGCTGGCCAACTGCCTCGCTCAGGCGCTGATCACAGTCGGCGTGGTGGCCTCGCTCTATGCCGGCTATCTCAATCCCGAATTCCGCGTCACCGCCTCACAGCTTTCTGCGGTAATCAACGGACTCGCAACGATCCTGCTGTTCGCGCTCATCGATCCGCAGCTGTCGGTAATGACCGACGATGCGGTCGAAGGCCGGGTCAGCGAGGCGCTGTTTCGTCGGACAATCGTGTGGATCAGCGTCAGCCGGCTGGCGGGGACCATGCTGGCCCAGGCGCTGCTGCTCCCTTCGGCCCGGGTTATCGCCTGGATTGCCAACTACGTGTAGAGCAGGAAGGGCCGGATCGTTTCGCGCCAGGCGGCTTCGTCGCCGGAGGCAAGCCGGTCAAGATCCACGGGTTCGGCGTGGGGATCATCCACCCATTCGCGCAGCGCCGGGCCGCCGTTGATCACATCGATCGCCAGCCGCTCGAACTCGTACTCATAGGGAAAATCGCGCCATAGCGCGTAGTCCGGATAGAGCCGACGGATCGCCTTGAAGGCCAGCGCCTGCAGCCGCCAGGGGCGGAACGCGTCGTGATCATAGAATCTGCCCTCGGCATGGATCATAAGTGCGTTGCACAGCGCGCCGGAGTGCTTGTGGAAGGTCGGCGTGAACCAGCATTCGCGCAGCGCACAGCCGGCCAGCCAGTCCGGGGCGAAGCGCTCCATTTCGGCCAGCACCGCCTTGGCATCGACGTCGGGCGCGCCAAACAGCACTTCGAGTGGACGCGTGGTGCCCCGACCCTCGCTCAGCATCGCGCCTTCCAGCATCACGGTTCCGGCATAGGCGCGGGCCATGTTGAGGTTGGCGGCGTTGGGGCTGGGGTTGATCCAGATCCGGCTTTCCGGCCAGCCGAAGCCGGGTCCCTCGTCGGGCTGCCAGCCCTCCATCGTAGCCACCCGGTAGTCGACGTCGAGCTTGAAACGATCGACAAACCAGTGGCCCATTTCGCCTAAGGTCAGCCCGTGGCGCATCGGCATCGGTCCGGCTCCGACGAAGCTTTCCTGCCCAGGCAGCAGCAGCGTGCCCTCTATCGGCCGCCCCGCTGGATTGGGCCGGTCGAGCACCCACACCGCCTTGCCGGTGCCGTGCGCGGCCTCAAGCAGATAGAGCAGCGTGGTAACGAACGTGTAGATCCGGCAGCCCAGGTCCTGCAAATCGAACAGGAACACGTCCGCCGTGCTCATCATCTGGCCACCGGGCCGGCGTACCTCGCCGTAAAGGCTGAAGACCGGGATGTTGTAGGTGCGATCGAGCTCATCCTCGGTCTCGACCATGTTATCCTGCTTGTCACCCTTCAGCCCATGCTGCGGACCGAAGGCCGAAGTGACGTTGAGCCCGGCGGCAATCAGCGCGTCGAGCGAATGGGTCAGGCCTTCGGTCACGCTGGCCGGATGGGCCACCAGAGCGACGCGCTTGCCCACCAGCGGTTTGCGCAGTTCAGGGTCCGCCAGCAGGCGATCGATGCCGAATTTCATGCCGCGTTCGGTGCCGGAAGCGTCGCGGCAAAGCAAGTGGGGTGATGGAAGTCGGGCTTGCCGGGCGGATGGGCCAGCGCCCAGTAGCTTTTGGTGCCGTCGGTTTCCTCGATCACGGCGGAGAGGGCGAGCTTGAGCGGCGAAGCGAATTCTCCTGTCAGCTCATAAAGGACCGTCAGGGCTACGCGTTCAGCCCCCTGTTCGAGGAATGATCGCGGCGAAGGCAAATCGCTCGCGGGGCTCATGCCATCGCGGTAACCCTCGAATCGATAGGTGGCCCAGGCCCCGGAAGTGGCAAAATTCAGCTCAAGGTAGGATCCGTCAGGTTTAGCTAGAAACGCTTCGAAGCAGGTGGTGTGCCAAAGGCCATCTATGTGCATGGGCGCTGCGTGAGCGGGCCAGCGAACGCGTTCGACCGCACCGATCGCCACATATTCGAATTGCAGGACATCTTGGCCCAGACGGGAAATCTTGCAACCCAGCGAAAGGCCCGGCTGCGGGCCATTCGGGTGCGGTACAAGGCGGTATTTCCCTAAAACACTCCCCAATGAGCAAACTCCATGCTAGGCGCGCCGCGCCATGACATACACCTCAACCCTGCTCCGCCTGCTCGACGAACGCGGCTACATTCACCAGCTGACCGATGCCGAGGGCCTCGACAAGCTGGCGAATGCGCAGGTAATCCCCGGCTATATCGGCTTCGATGCCACCGCGCCATCGTTGCATGTCGGATCGCTGGTGCAGATCATGATGCTGCGCCGCTTGCAGCAGGCCGGGCACAAACCGATCGTGCTGATGGGCGGCGGGACCACCAAGGTTGGGGATCCTTCGGGCAAGGATGAAAGTCGCAAGCTGCTGACCGCCGAGGCGATCGATACCAACATCGCCTCGATACGCACCGTGTTCGAACGCTACCTGACCTTCGGCGACGGGCCGAGCGATGCGGTGATGGTCAACAACGATACGTGGTTGCGCGAATTGGGCTACGTCGGTCTGCTGCGCGATGTCGGGCCGCATTTCACCATCAACCGGATGCTGACCTTCGATTCGGTCAGGCTGCGGTTGGAGCGGGAACAGCCGCTGACCTTCCTTGAATTCAACTACATGATCCTTCAGGCTTACGATTTCCGGGAACTGGCGCTGCAACACCAGTGCCGATTGCAGATGGGTGGGTCGGACCAGTGGGGCAATATCGTCAACGGGATCGAATTGACCCGGCGGATGGAAGGCAAGGAGGTGTTTGGCCTGACCACTCCGCTGCTTACCACGGCAGACGGCGCCAAGATGGGCAAGACCGCCGCCGGTGCCGTCTGGCTGAATGAGGATGCGCTGCCCAGCTACGATTTCTGGCAATATTGGCGCAACACCGATGATCGGGATGTCGGGCGCTTCATGCGGTTGTTCACCGATCTGCCGCTGGACGAGATTGCCCGCCTTGAGGCGCTGGAAGGAAGCGAGATCAACGCTGCAAAGGTCGTGCTGGCAAACGAGGTCACCCGGATGTGCCGCGGGGATGCCGCCGCAAAGACCGCAGAATCGACCGCTTCCACGACCTTTGCAGGTGGCGGCCTCGGTGCCGATTTGCCAGTGATTGCGCTGCCGCCTGAGGGCATGGGTATCGTCGATGCGCTGGTGGCGATAGGCTTTGCGGCCAGCCGGAGCGAAGCCAAGCGCCTTATCGCTGGCGGCGGTGCACGGGTTGATGGCGCGGGCGTTTCCGATGAAAACCTAATCATTTCGGGTAGTTCCGCCGAAGTGCGGATTTCCGCCGGCAAGAAAAAGCACGGAATCCTGCGTCCGGCCTGAAGGCAAACGGGTGTAGTTTACTGTTTATTCGCCATTCCTGTGCATTTTGGCTGCTGCTGAAACGCATTTTAGGAGGCGAAGCGGAACATGGGCGTCGGAGCTCAACTGTCCGTCACGGATATGCGCCGCGCGGCGCGGCATCCCGTCGATCACAAGGTGATCGGCGAGCATCGCCGTCTAGGCGACGTGCATCTGCATGTCATCAACCTGTCTGCCCACGGCTTCATGGCTGACGGAGTCTCCGAAATTCAGCGCGGCGAACGCGTTACCATTCGCCTTCCCGAGGTCGGCCGGATCGAGGCACATATGATCTGGGCCACCGAGGACCGCGCCGGGTTCCAGTTCGAACGGATCATCCGCCTGGAAGACTTCGTGCGGATGATCGACGCGATCCAACCCAACCCGCGCCTGCGGCGCTCGCGCTGAGGCGCAGTGCCGCGAAGCAGGAGTTTGCGGCCGACAACAATCTGATCGCTTGGCAAGGCGGCAGCGCACTGCCATGCGGATCGGGTGAATGGCACCGCACATCCTCTGAGCATTCGTGACTACCGACTGGTCTGGCTGACCCGCTTTCTGTCAGTCAGCGCGATGACCGGGGTCGTCGTGGTGATCGGGGCGCAAACCTATCAGATCGCGCGCGTCGTGCACGGTATGGCTCCCGATGAGGCGGCCTTCCTGCTGGGTATGCTGGGCCTGGTGCAGTTTGTTCCCTTCATGCTGCTGACGCCGGTTGCGGGGCTGCTGGCCGACCGGCTTGACCGGCGCCACCTGGGTGCGGCGGCGCTGGGAATCGATCTAGCCATTGCCGTGATCCTCGCCTTTGCCAATGCGCGGGGTGCCGTATCGCTGCCGCTGTTGTTCGGTCTGGCCGCCGCCCATGGCGCCGCGCGGGTGTTCATCGGCCCGTCGATTAGTGCGATCGTTCCCAACGTCGTACCGGCGGAGCTGCTTCCCAAGGCTGTCGCGGTGAGTTCGATCGCGTGGCAGAGTGCGGCTGTGATCGGTCCTGCGGCGGGCGGGGTCCTGCTCGCCCGCGATGCCGCACTTCCTTACGCCGTGGCCGCCGTGCTGCTGGTGCTGGCCATCGCCGCCATCGCCTGCATCAGGCCGATTGCCCGCCCCGCGATCAGCAAGGAACCCCCGCTGCGCCAGATCGCCGAGGGAGCAAAATTCGTCTGGCATGAGCGGTTCCTGCTGGGCTGCGTCACGCTTGACCTGTTCGCCGTGCTGCTGGGCGGCGCCACGGCGATGCTGCCGGCCTTTGCCTATGACGTGCTGCACGTTGGCGATGAGGGGTTGGGTCTGATGCGCGCGGCGCCGGCACTGGGCGCGTCTGTTGTCGCCCTGTGGCTCAGTATCGCGCCAACCAACCGCAACGTCGGCGCCAAGATGCTGTGGGCGGTGGCAATATATGGCGCAGCGACACTCGCCTTCGGCTTGTCGACCAGCTTCTGGCTGTCGCTGGCGATGCTGGCCGTGCTGGGCGCGGCCGACGCGGTGTCGGTGTTCATCCGCAACACGCTGGTTCAGCTCAACACGCCCGACGACAAGCGCGGGCGGGTCTCCTCGATCTCGGGCCTGGCCATTTCCGCCTCGAACGAATTGGGCGAAATGCAGTCGGGCCTTGCCGCAGCACTGCTTGGCCCGGTTGGCGCTGTTGCTCTTGGCGGGGCGGGAGCTATTGTGGTGACCGTGATCTGGACCGCCCTCTTTCCCGAACTGCGCCGCGCCAAAACCTTTGCCCCGCAATACCGTGAAACCCGAAAGGAGCCTGTGTCATGAAGGCTGACAGCATTCTCGCCACGATCGGAAACACTCCGCACATCCGCCTTGCCCGGATGTTCCCCGACCACGAGGTCTGGGTCAAGGCGGAGCGCGCCAACCCCGGCGGTTCGATCAAGGACCGGATCGGGCTCGCCATGATCGAAGCGGCTGAGGCCGACGGTAGCCTGAAACCCGGCGGAACGATTATCGAGCCGACCAGCGGCAACACCGGGATCGGACTGGCAATGGCGGCGGCGGTCAAGGGTTACAAGTTGGTGCTGGTCATGCCCGAATCGATGTCGCTTGAGCGCCGCCGCCTGATGCTGGCCTATGGCGCCACCTTCGATCTGACCCCGCGGGAAAAAGGCATGAAGGGCGCGCTGGAACGCGCGCACGAGCTGGTCCAGTCGACCCCCGGATCGTGGATGCCCCAGCAGTTCGAGAATGCGGCCAACATCGCCATTCACGTGAAGACCACCGCGCAGGAAATCCTGGCCGACTTCAAGGATAGTCCCATCGACGTGCTGATCACCGGCGTGGGCACCGGCGGCCATCTGACCGGCTGCGCCGAAGAGCTCAAACGCCACTGGGCGGGGATGAAGGCCTACGCTGTCGAGCCTGCGCTCTCGCCAGTGATCTCGGGCGGACAGCCCTCCCCCCACCCGATCCAGGGGATCGGTGCGGGCTTCATTCCGGGCAACCTGCATACCCAGGCAATCGACGGCGCGATCCAGGTCGACGCCGGTGATGCCAAGGAAATGGCCCGCCGCTGCGCCCGCGAGGAAGGCATGCTGGTGGGGATCAGCTCCGGCGCCACCCTGGCCGCGATCGCCCAGAAATTGCCCGAGCTGCCGGCCGGGAGCCGGGTGCTGGGCTTCAACTACGACACCGGAGAGCGGTATCTGTCGGTGCCTGACTTCCTGCCTGAGTAATCCTGCCAAAGGGGGCTGGCGAAGGCTCCAGGTCGCACGCCTCCGCCAGCCAGTTGCGCAGCGTCAGTAAGACTTGGCTTCGGCCGGATCGGGCAAGCCATCGCCGTTGTTGTCGGCCGCATCGGGCTTGCCATCGCCGTTGGTGTCCCAGGCATCTGCCTTGCCATCGCCATTGCGATCCCAAGCGTCGGCCTTGCCGTCGCTGTTGGTGTCGATCGTCGCGGGCGGGATGGACTCGCTCGGCGGCGAAGTGGCTTCACTGGTTGGCGCCGACGCCGGTGCCGGTTCCTCCTTGGGCGCCGGCATTGTGTCCTTCTTGGCATGCGGCGCAGCCAGCGCGAGCGCTGGAACGGCCACCACGGCTAGCAAAACGGTAGCTGCCTGACCTGATTTTCGAGAGATTGACATTGGTTACTCCTTGGCGAGCAAACCCCCTGTCGGGCTCTCTTTCTGATCAGGGCTGATCGATTGCCAGCGCCTTGCGCCGACATGGACCGCGCGGCGGGCGAGCCGAACCGGCGCTTCGACCGGGCGCACGGACGCACCGACCCAACGTTCAGGCGGTAGCGAAAGCCTCAACCGGCAGCGCCATGATTGCCTCGGCCCCGGATTCGATCTTGCGCCGCAGCGCCCCGGCATCGGGGGTAAAGCGTTCGGCGAAATAGCGCGCCGTGGTCAGCTTGGCCTGATAGAAGGCCGGGTCGCCGGTGCCGCCAGCCAGTGTCTCCAGCGCAGTCTCGCCCATCCGCAGCCACATCAGACCCAGTCCGACCACGCCCATGATGTGCATGTAGTGGTGCGCACCGGCGCCGACGTTGTTGGGGTCGGCCATGCCGTTCTGCATGAACCACATGGTCGCCGCCTTGAGCTCGCCGTTGGCTTTTTCGACCTTGTCGGCGATTATCGCCAGTTCGGGCTTGGCCTTGGCTGCGGCGCATTCCTCATCGACCAGCGAGAACAGCGTCTGCACCGCGCGCCCGCCGTTCATCGCCAGCTTGCGGCCGACCAGGTCCATCGCCTGAACCCCGTTGGCACCTTCGTAGATCTGGGTGATGCGGGCATCGCGGACGAACTGGCTCATCCCCCATTCCTCGATATAGCCGTGGCCGCCGAAGACCTGCTGCATGCTGACTGCGGTCTCAAAGCCCTTGTCGGTGCCGTAACCCTTGATCACCGGGGTCAGCAGGCTGATCAGATCATCGGCGGTCTGCCGTTCCTCTTCGCTCGCCGCCTTGTGGACCAGATCCACCTGCAGCGCCCCCCACAGGCACAGCGCCCGCATCCCTTCGGTATAGGCCTTGGCGTCCATCAGCATCCGCCGTACGTCCGGATGGACGAACAGCGTGTCGGCCTTTTCGGCCGGTTCCGCTGCCCCGGTCAGCGCGCGGCCCTGACGGCGTTCCTGCGCGTATTTTACCGCGTTTTGATAGGCGGCCTCGGCCTGCGACAGGCCCTGCACGCCGACCCCCAGCCGCGCGGCGTTCATCATGATGAACATCGCGGCCAGGCCCTTGTTTTCTTCGCCAACCAGATAACCGGTCGCCCCGTCATAGTTCATCACGCAGGTGGCGTTGCCGTGGATCCCCATCTTGTGTTCCAGACTGCCGCACGACACCGCGTTGCGCGCGCCAAGCGAGCCGTCGTCGTTCACCATGACCTTGGGAACAATGAACAACGAGATGCCCTTGGTCGAATCCGGTGCATCCGGCGTTTTGGCCAGCACCAGATGGATGATGTTGTCGGTGAAATCGTGGTCACCGGCCGAAATGAAGATCTTGGTGCCGGTGATCGCGTAGGAGCCATCGGCATTGGGAACGGCGCGGGTGCGGATCAGGCCCAGATCGGTGCCGCAGTGCGGCTCGGTCAGGTTCATCGTGCCGAGCCACTCGTTCGAGATCATCTTGGGCAGGAACTTGGCCTGCTGTTCGGGTGATCCCTTGACCAGAATCGAGGAGACCGCCCCATTGGTCAGCCCCGGATACATTCCCCAGGCCTGGTTGGCGCCAGAGACGAACTCCTCCATCGCAAAGCCCATCACGTGCGGCATCCCCTGCCCGCCGAATTCGAGCGGCGCCGACAGCGTTCCCCAGCCCGCTTCGCGGAACTGGGCGTGCGCCGCCTTGAAGCCATCCGGCGTGGTCACGGTTCCGTCGGGGTGACGGGTGCAGCCTTGCTGGTCACCGCTGAGGTTGAGCGGGGCGAGCACTTCGCTGCAGAACTTGCCGCCTTCCTCGATTACCGCATCGACCATGTCGGCACTGGCATTTTCGAAGCCGCTCAGGTTGCCATAGCTTTCCAGTTTGAGCAGTTCGTTGATGATGAAGCGCGTGTCGCGCGTGGGGGCCTTGTAAACGGGCATGCGTTCTTCCTTGGCAGAGCGGGATCAGGGCCTGGGATTGGCCAGATCGACGTTTTCGACGAGAGCGATGAAGGTGCTCAGTTCGGCAATGGCGGCATCAATGTCGGCGCGCTGCTGCTGCAGGCGCTCAACCTTGTCGCGGCACCGGCGGATCGTGACACGCCGCTGCTCGGCCCGGCCATCGCCGCGATCGTAGAGATCGATCATCTCCTTGATCTCGGTCAGGCTGAAACCGACGTTCTTGGCCCGCATGATCCAGGCCAGCCGGGCGCGGTCGCGCTTCGAATAGATCCGGGTGAGGCCGACCCGCGCCGGGAAGATCAGGCCTTCGTCCTCATAGAACCGCAACGCCCGGGCGGTGACGTCGAACTCGGCCGTAAGATCGGAAATCGTGAACTGTTCGCGCTGCAAGGCATCGGGGCGATCGATGTGGGCGCCTTCGTGGCTTGCCGGGGTTCCGCCGTGGGTATCCATGGCGGCTTTTATAACTTCCCTTTACGTAAGCGTCAATCAGCCACCCGAACCAGCTTGCGTCCGTCGATCCGGCGATAGAAGCAGCTGGTCGCACCCGTGTGACATGCCGGCCCGGCCGGACGGCACAGCAGCACCAGCGCATCCTGATCGCAATCGACCCGCACTTCCTCAACCCGGAGGACGTGGCCGGACATCTCCCCCTTCATCCACAGCCGCCCGCGAGAACGGGAATGGAAATGCGCTCGGCCGGTTTCCATGGTCTTTTCAAGCGCTTCCATGTTCATGAACGCCACCATCAGCACGTCACGGCTGTCGGCGTCGACGACAACGGCGGTCAGCAAACCGCTGGCGTCGAACTTGGGCAGAAAGGTTCTACCCTGCTCGCGGTCGGTCGGGTCGGTTTCGGTCATCGGGGTTCCTTGTTGCAAACCTACCACATGTGTCGACCAAAAACTTCACTCCGCCGTGTTCCCGCTTCCATTTGGCGCGGCTTTGGGGAAATGAGGCGTCGCGGTGATGATCCGCCTGCCAAAGCGGCAGCGCCACAGGCGCAGCGGCCCAGGTTCAGGGAATGAAGCCCGAAACGGGCAACCGCATGAGGGATTGAGCGAGGCAGTCTAGGGGGGCTGTCTAACCGAAAGGCGCTCACGAGTTTCGTCACGAGGGCGCCCGGAGCTTCGGCTTCGGGCGTTTTCGTTTGGAGCTCAGACGCTGTCAAGCGCCTCGTCGAGCACGCGGGCGAAGCACGCGATCAGCACCCGCTTTGCCCCGGCCCGCTTGAGCACACTGACACAGGCCTCGCTGGTGGCGCCGCTGGTCAGCACGTCATCGACCAGCACGATGCTGGCACCCTTGATCCGCTCCGCCCGGCGCGGGTTCACGGCGATCGCCCCGGCCAGCGCGCGGGCGCGGGCCTTTTGACCCAGGCCGCCCAGCGGCGGCGTGCGCTTCTGCCGCACCAGGCCATCAACCAGCACGCTGCCGCCGCGGGCGCCAGCCAGTTCGCGCGCCAGCAGGGCGGACTGGTTGAACCCCCGGCTCCACAGCCGCCAGCGGTGGAGCGGCACGGGCACGAACAGCCAGTCTGCCCCCACTTCACCCGGCAGGCGGGCCGCGATCAGCCGGGCCAGCATCGGCGCCAGCGCGATCCGGTGGCCGTGTTTGAAAGCCAGGATCAGCCCCCGCGATGCCTCGTTGTAGAGCGTGCCCGCCGCAATCCCGTCGTGGCGCGGCGGGTGGGCGAGGCAAACCGCGCAGGTTGCGCCGTGGCTGATCCCGTCGCCGAACGGCCGCTGGCACGCCGCACAGCACGGCTCGCCGGGGATCGCCAGCTCGCCCCAGCACGCCACGCAGAGGCCCGATTGCGCTGCCAATCCCTCGCCGCACAAGGGGCAGCGCGGCGGGAACACCAGATCGACGACCGGGGCGAGCAGCGGGTGGACATGCATCACCGCTTCTATCGCTTGCACCGGCGCGGCGCGCAAGGCAGGGGGCGGGCATGAGCGCGCCTGCCC
>JABFRE010000082.1 GCA_013141325.1 Novosphingobium sp. | reverse complement strand
TGGCCAGCCGCGCGATCGGCGAAATGGTGATGGAAGGCCTGCACCGGCTCGACGCGGTGGCCTATATCCGCTTCGCCAGCGTCTACCGCGATTTTACCGAGGCGAAGGATTTCGAGGAATTCGCCAGCTCGGTGCGCGATGCCGTCAAGCACTGACACCCGTCCCGTCATCGTTCTGGTTCGCCCGCAGCTGGGCGAGAATATCGGCAAGGCGGCCCGGGCGATGCTCAATTTCGGGCTGAGCGAACTGCGCCTGGTTGCGCCGCGCGATGGCTGGCCCAACCCGAGCGCCGGTCCGGCGGCCGCCGGGGCAGACAGCGTGCTGGAGCAGGCCCGGGTCTTCGCCACTCTCGCCGACGCGGTGGCCGACTGTGCCCATGTCTATGCCACCACCGTACGCAAGCGCGGGGTGACCAAACCGGTGCTGACCCCGGCCGAAGCGGCCGCTGCAGTTCACAGCGAAAGCGGCCGCTCAGCCTTTGTCTTCGGACCGGAACGCTCGGGGCTGGAAACCGACGATGTCGCACTGGCGCGGGCGATCGTGACGGTACCGATCAATCCGGAGTTCGGCTCACTCAACCTGGCCCAGGCCGTGATCCTGTGCGCCTATGAATGGTCGAAGGGCACGGCGCTCGATCAGCCTCCGCTGGAAGACTTGCTGCCCCCGGCACCGCAGGAAGAGCTGGAAGGGCTGATCGCGCATATCGAAGCAATGCTGGAGCCCAAGGGTTATTTCTTCCCCCAAGACCGCGCCACGGTTACCCGGCGCACGCTGCGCACGCTGTTGACCAAGGCGCAGTGGAGCCATCTGGAAGTGCGTACCTTCCGCGGGGTGCTGTCAGCGCTGGAGCGTCCGGACGGAAGCAGGCGCCCGAGGCGCTAGGGGCGGATCCGGTCCCATTCCGCATATTCGTAGGCAATCGACGCCTCAACAAGGTGATCCCACAGCACTGCGATCGCCTCGGCCGGGGCACCCAGCCGTTCGGCCTCGGACCGGACGGCAGCTACTACCGCTGCCTTGCGCAGCTCGTCACGCACCGCGCCGCGATCAGGCTTGATCCGCGCGGCCGCGCGCATGTAGCCAAAGCGGCGGGCCAGCAAGGCCACCAGCTCACGGTCGGTTGCATCGACACCGGCACGGACGTCGATCATCGTCTGGCATTCATCGGGAAGAACTGGACATGTCATGCGCGGCGCACTGCCTTCTTGTGGGAGACTTGTCGAGATGGACCGCAATCGTTTTTTTGGATGATGTACGGGTTGCCTTGATTGGAATCGTCATGATAGCGGCTTTGCACGAAAAGGGATTCCTGATGACCACCATTGCAAAATTGATAGCCGCCTGCCTCGTTGTAAGCGCAACCACGGCTGCTGCTGATCCTGTAACCACTGCACCGGCGCCGACGGCCGAACAGCCGAAGCCGAAGAAGGTGTGCCGCAGCGTGGTGGTCACCGGCAGCATCATGCCCAACCGGGTTTGCAGGACCAAGGAAGAATGGGCGGCCATCAATTCCCAGCGGATCGACGTAACCGACCGATCGAAAGATGCCGGGCGCGTACCTGCCGGGCGTGAGAGCCTGGGCCAGTAGTCGCACCGCACCCTGCAGCCCCGATACAGCTTGACCCGCGCGGCCCGCGCAGCTAAGCGCGCGCCTTCGCAATTGAGCGGGCACTCCGGTGAAGCCTGGCTCGCATTCCGCAAATACGGCGGAATGGTGCGGTTCCGGACCAGGAGCGGGCGGCAGTCGCCCGCATATGCAAATTGAAGGACACGACGCGCCATGTCGAAGCGCAATTCGTCGAAGTACAAGATCGATCGCCGGATGGGCGAAAACATCTGGGGCCGCCCGAAGAGCTCGGTCAACCGCCGCTCGTACGGCCCCGGCCAGCACGGCCAGCGCCGCAAGAGCAAGATCTCGGATTTCGGGATCCAGCTGCGCGCCAAGCAGAAGCTCAAGGGCTATTACGGCGACGTCACCGAAAAGCAGTTCAAGCGCACCTACCAGGAAGCGTCGAGCATGAAGGGCGATACCGGTCAGAACCTGATCGGCCTGCTCGAACAGCGGCTCGACATGGTGGTGTACCGGGCCAAGTTCGCGCCGACCATCTTCTCGGCGCGCCAGATCGTCAGCCACGGCCACATCTACGTCAACGGCGTAAAGTGCAACATCGCCAGCCGCCGCGTGCGTCCTGGTGACGTGGTCAGCCTGGGCAAGAAGGCCAAGGAAATGGCCCTGATCGCCGAGGCCCAGGGCCTGGCGGAACGCGAAGTTCCTGACTATGTCGCGCAGGACGGCACCGACAAGATCACCTTCGTGCGCGTCCCGACGCTGGACGAAGTGCCTTATCCGGTGAAGATGGAACCGAACCTGGTGGTCGAATTCTACTCACGCTGATCCGGCACGCCACGGAACACGAATGGGCGGTCCTGCGGGGCCGCCCTTTTCGTATGGCCGTCGTTAGCGGATCGCCCAGCCCCATCCGGGGAGGCTCACCGGCCCGGTTCCGGGTATCACAATCCGCGCGGGCGCGTCCGACAGATTGGCTACCACGGTCACCCGGTCACCCTTGGCAATCCGGTGAAAGGCGAAGACCTTGGGATTGCCGGTGTCGATCAGTTCGAGATTGCCGGGTTCATGGCTGTTGGTCAGCGCCGGGTGCCGCTTCTTGAGGCCCATCAACTGCCGATAGAGCGGCGTCCGGCGATAGGTTCCCCAGTCGATCTGGTCCTTGTCGAAGAACTTGAGCCGCCGGTCGAACCCCGATTCCTGACTGCTGTAGATCAGCGGCATCCCCGGCAGGGTCGCCGCCAGCACGGCCATCACGTCGGCGCCCCTTCCATAAAGCTCGCGGTCGGTTCCGTTCCACGAATTTTCGTCATGGTTGCTGGTGAAGATCATGCGGTAGGAGCCGGCCGGATAGCGCCGGGGCGGATCGGTGTAGAGCCGGGCCAGATCGCGGGCGTCGGCCTTGCCCTGCGCCACATCGACCAGCTTGTGGAACAGCACCCAATCGTACGTCATGTCGAACGCGCGCACCTGCATTTCCGGCG
>JABFRE010000234.1 GCA_013141325.1 Novosphingobium sp. | reverse complement strand
GCGGGGACGGATCAGGACCGAGCCCTCCGCCGCCGCCCGCCGGGCGAACCCGCAGCTGGCGGATGGGCTTTTCCCACACCCCGCCGCGCTTCACCGTGGAAGCGGTGGTCAAGGGCATCGATCTGTGGAGCCGACACGCCGAACTGGCGATCATCCACGATGAACTGCCCTGGGCCGATTTGCTGGAGGGAATGAGCCCGCAGGCAATCTTGAAGCGCGACAAGGTCGAGCTGGTCCAATACCTGCGCGGCAAGGGCCTGGCGCTGACGATGATGCTCGACCTGACCAATGGCCTTGGCCGCGAGAGTGAAGCGCGGGCGCTGGTGCAGGCCAGGCGCAGCCTGACCGAACCGGCGGTCCAGGCGCTGGCCAGGGAATATGCACTAGCTGTGGAGGAGTTGCTGGCGCCCGACTGGTTCGGACTGGCGGCGGAAACCAACCTGATCCGCCAGGTCGCGCCGGCTTCGCTCTACGCGACGGTGCAGCACACCGCGGTTGGCGTCGATGCCGCGCTGGACCGGGCCGGGGCGCGGTCGCGGCGGTTTGTCTCGGTTCAGGCCGAAGTGGCGTGGGGCCGGCTCAGCACCCGCACCCCCTATGTCGGGATCGCCCGGGATTTGGTCGACTTTCCCTTCACCCGGGCGCTGGGCATTTCGTCCTACCCCTATTTTGCATACGACGACCCGTCCGCGATCCCGCCGAATTACTTCACCCGCCTGCGCGGCGCGAGCGGGCTGCCGGTGATCGTGACCGAAGGCGGCTGGACCAGCGCCAGCCGGGGCTCGATCGCGTCGTCACCCCAAAAGCAGGTGCGCTATATCGAACGGTTGGCCGAACTGCTCGACAGCGTGTCGGCACTGGCCTGGTTCCAGCTGCAATTTGCCGACATCGATCTGGCGAGCGCTCCCCCGCCGGTGCCGGAGCTGCTGCCACTGTTCACCGCAATCGGGCTTACCGACGCCGACTTTCGCCCCAAGCCTGCGTTGGCGGCATGGGATACGGTGTTCGCGCGGCGGTGGATGGCATAGGCGCAGCGCGGCAGGCCGGCGCGCTTGCCGTGTCCGCTGGGGCGTGGCAGGGCTGGGCGCCTATGGACTCCCGCAACCTCGCCTACATTGATCGCCTGCGCGGGATTGCGATCCTGCTGGTGATGGCCATGCACTACTTGCAGGTTTTCGCCGCGCCGGTGCTGCGCAACTGGGGGGAGATCGGGCAGACCGGCGTGCAGATCTTCTTCGTCGCCTCGGCCTTTACGCTGTGCCTTTCCGCGGACAACCGCCGGGATGAGCCGCACCGGCTGCGCGCCTATGCGATCCGTCGCTATTTCCGGATCGCCCCGATCTATTACTGCGGCATCGTGTTCTACGCCTGGATGTTCATCCACGATGGCGAGGGGGCGCCCTATACCGCTCAGAACATCCTGGTGAACGTGCTGCTGATCAACGGCCTGGTCCCGGCGGCCAACAACAACGTGGTCCCGGGCGGCTGGACCATCGGCACCGAGGTGCTGTTCTATGTAGCCTTCCCGTTGCTCTATCCGGCGATCGAGCGCGCCTGGAAACGCTGGGGCAACCTGGCGCTGGTCGCGGCGTGGCTGGCCTCGCTGCTGGTGGCGCTGGTGTGGCAGGGCGGTTTCCGTGTGCTCCACGGCAGCTGGCTGCCCAACAACAGTTTCGCCTATGGCGCAGTGGTTAACCAGCTGCCGGTCTTCGTTGCGGGGATCGGCTGGTACCTGGCGGCGTGGCGGGGGGGCGGAATGGCTCCGCGCCTGGGCCGGGACAGCGCCCTTGCGGCGCTGCTGTTCGGGCTCTGCGCGGCGATCCTCGGGCTGGACCTTGCGCCGTTCTTCGGCCTGATCCCCAGCCTTGCCGCGCTGGGCACGGTGTTGCTGGGCAATCTGCTGCGCGCGGGAAGCGGGGAGGCGAGCTGGCTCGGCGCGCTCGGCAAGGTCAGCTACAGCCTCTACATCATCCACTTCGCGCTGGTCTGGCGCCCTTCGGCCTGGCTGCTGCAGGCGGTGGCCCACGTGCCCTATGCCCAGGCGGCCTTGCTGCTTCCGCTCTATGTGACCGAGGTGGCGCTGCTCTATGTCGCCGCGCGAATCATGTGGCGATTCGTTGAACAGCCGGCCAACCGGCTCGGTCAGCGCGTGATCGAATGGGCTGAAAAATCCAGCAAGACCGCCGCTTCACCGCTAACGTAGGAAATTTTCGTTCCCCCCTTGTTCCAATGGAACAAATCCGATACACCGATGCCAGTTGACCTTCCGGGTCGGCTGGTTAGGCAAGGGGACGAACAATGGCTGCACAACTCAAGCTGATACAGGAAGGCAAGGAAACAATGGACCGTCAGAAGGCGCTCGAAGCGGCGCTGGCGCAGATCGACCGCGCGTTTGGCAAGGGCAGCGCGATGAAGCTCGGCTCGAAGGAAACGATGGAGGTCGAATCGATTTCCACCGGCAGCCTCGGACTGGATATCGCGCTGGGCGTCGGCGGCTTGCCGCGCGGCCGGGTGATCGAAGTCTACGGCCCGGAAAGCTCGGGCAAGACCACGCTTGCGCTGCACGTAATTGCCGAAGCGCAGAAGAGCGGTGGCACTGCCGCCTTCGTCGATGCCGAACACGCGCTCGATCCGGCCTATGCCAAGAAGCTGGGCGTCGATATCGACGAACTGATCGTGTCGCAGCCCGATACCGGCGAACAGGCACTGGAGATTGTCGATACGCTGGTCCGCTCCAACGCGATCGACGTGCTGGTGATCGATTCGGTCGCCGCGCTGGTCCCGCGGGCGGAAATCGAAGGCGAGATGGGTGACAGCCACGTCGGCCTTCAGGCCCGCTTGATGAGCCAGTCGCTGCGCAAGCTGACCGGTTCGATCAGCCGTTCGCGCTGCATGGTGATCTTCATCAACCAGCTGCGGATGAAGATCGGGGTGATGTACGGCAATCCGGAAACCACCACCGGCGGCAATGCGCTCAAGTTCTATGCCTCGGTCCGGCTCGACATCCGCCGCACAGGCCAGATCAAGGACCGTGACGATATCGTCGGCAACGCCACCCGGGTGAAGGTCGTCAAGAACAAGGTTGCCCCGCCGTTCAAGCAGGTCGAATTCGATATCATGTACGGCGAAGGCATTTCCAAGATCGGCGAAATCCTTGATCTGGGCGTCAAGGCCGGCCTGGTCGAGAAGTCGGGCGCGTGGTTCTCCTACGATTCGGTCCGGATCGGTCAGGGCCGCGAAAACGCCAAGACCTATCTCAAGGAAAATCCTGAAATGTGCGACCGGCTGGAGGCTGCGATCCGCGGCCAGACCGAAGGTCTGTCGGGGGAGATGATGGCGGGTCCGGACGCTGACGACGACATCTGATCCTCAAGAACTTCCGGCCGGCACCACCCGCCGCAGCCGGAGTTGAAGGAGGGCGCCCCCTCGTCCCCCAACCCCAAGGGGGCGTCCTCCACGAAACAGAACCGGCGCGGTGTGCCCACGGGCCCCGCGCCGGTTTTTCGTTGCGCCCGCGCGCGCAAAGCCTCAGGCCGTGCCAAACGGCCGGAGAAACAATGATGAGCCTGATCGTCCACCACCTCAACAACAGCCGCTCGCAGCGCGTGCTGTGGCTGCTCGAAGAACTGGGCCTGCCCTACGAAATTCGCAGCTATCAGCGCGACGCGGTGACCAACCTGGCCCCTGCGGAGCTCAAGGCGGTCCATCCGCTCGGCAAGTCGCCGCTGCTCGAGGACGCAGGCGAGGTGATCCAGGAATCGGCCGCGATCGTTCAGCACCTGATTGACCGGTACGGTCAGGGCCGCTTTGCACCCGCACCCGCCGATGCACTGCGCCACCTGCAATTCATGCATTTTGCCGAAGGATCGGCAATGACCCCGATTCTGCTCCAACTCTACACGTCGCGCCTCGGCGAGGCGGCTGCGCCGCTCCACCCCCGGATCGGCGAACAGCTGCAAAGCCACTTTGCCTATCTCGAGGGAGAACTGCGCGGTTCGGGCCATTTTGTTGGCGACGATTGGACCGGGGCGGACGTAATGCTCAGTTTCCCGGCCGAAATCGCCGTGATGCAAGGGCAGGGCGACGCCTTTCCCAAACTGCATGCGTTCGTCGCGGCGGTCCATGCCCGCCCCGCCTGGCAGCGGGCGCGGGAAAAGGGCGGGGCCTACTACGGGTTCTGATCCGGCCCCGTTCCGGGCTGCATCAGGCGTGTTCGGCAACGCGCGCCTTGACCACCTCGTCGGCGTGCTTGCCCGCCAGTTCGGCAAGATGATCGAACACGGCGGTAAAGCTGGCTAGGCCCTGGCTGAGTGAACGCAGTTCCGCGTCGAGCCCGTGCAGCGCGCTTTCCGGAAGCAGCGCCTCGACCCGTTCCCAGCGTGACCAGTCGGGATGGGGGGAGAGCCCCAGGATCTGCCCGCGTCGTGCCGATAGTACCGATCCGGCCTTCGATGCGGTCCCGGCCGGCGTATCGACCGTCACCTTGACGATCGGTTCGAGCAGATAGGGCGCGGCCTGGGCCAGGGCATCGCCCATGGCCGTGCGCCCGGCGATGCGGAAGGCCAGTTCCGAACTGTCGACCGCGTGGAACGAGCCGTCGGTCAGCGTCACTTCGACATCGACCACCGGAAAGCCCAGCGGCCCCCTTTCCATTGCGTCGCGTACGCCATGCTCCACCGCCGGGATCCACTGTTTGGGGATCACCCCGCCGGTGATCTTGTCAATAAAGCGGAAGCCTTCGCCGCGTTCCAGCGGGCGGATCGAAATCACGCAGTCGCCGTACTGGCCGTGTCCGCCAGACTGCTTCTTGTGGCGGCCGCGCTGGGTCGCGCCTTTGCGGATCGATTCGCGGTAGGAGATGCGCGGTGGATGGGTATCGACCGCCACACCATAGCGGCGTTGCAGCCGGCCGACCACCACAGCGAGATGATCCTCGTTGATCCCGCGCAGGATCGTTTCGTGGCTGGCATCGTCCTGCATCCATTCGAGTGCGGGGTCCTCTTCGCAGAGCCGGTGTAGCGCGGTTGACAGTTTGACGTCGTCCTTGCGGTCGCGGGTGGTGATCGCGATCGCAGCGTTGCGCGCCGGATAGTCGATTCCCTGCGCCGCGCCGCAGCGCGCATCGCGGCGGCCCAGCATCATCCCGCTGCGGGCGCCATCAACTTTGGCAACGGCCACGATATCGCCTGTATTTGCAGCGCCTTGCTTCGTTGTCTTTTCGCCCTGCATGAAGAACAGCGAGCCGGTGCGCTCGGCCGCGTCGCCAACCACCAGTTCGTCGCCCTCGCGAAGTCCTCCGCCCAGCACGCGGCCCAGCGCCAGCCGGCCCATAGCCCCACCATTGGCGATCTTGAACACATGCAATGCTCCGCCTTCGCGCAGACCCATTCGCTGGGCGGCGGCCTCCGGTGCAGGGGCCTCGTGGCGCAGCAGCTTGAGCAGGCGGTGCACCCCGCCGCCGGTCAGCGCCGATCCCAGCATCACCGGCACCACCTTGTTACCGGCCGTATCGGCGGCCAGATCGGACAGCACCAGCGCCGGATCGGGCTGTTCGTCCATCAGCAGCGCTTCCAGCAGGGTATCGTCGAAATCGGCGAGGGTTTCGAGCAGATGGGCGCGCTCTTCCTTCTCGCGCGATGCAAGCTCGGACGGGATGGCGACCTGTTCGCTTTCCTTGCCGGGGCGATAGCGGTAGGCGCGTTCCAGCGCGAGATCGACATAGCCGGTCACCTGCTCACCGTCCCGGATCGGGATCTGGCGCAGCGCCAGTGGCTCGCGGCTCAGCGGTTGCAACTCGCCGATCAGTTCGCGCACCGCGCCGGCCCGGGCGTGGTCGATCTTGTTGACGAATATCACGTGGGGCACGCCCAGTTCGTCGAGCCGACGCAGGATCGGTTCGGCCAGAGCCGCGCGTTCGGGCGCCGGATCGATCACCACCACCGCCAGATCGGCCGATTGCAGCGCGCCCAGGCCATCGGCGGCAAAGCCGGTGCCGCCGGGCAGATCGACCAGTGCAAACCGGTCATCCATGTAGGTGAAATTGAGAAGATTGATCTCGGTGGAGCTGCCGCGCGCCCGCGCTTCGGGGCTGGCATCGCCCACCGTGTTGCCGGATTCCACGCTGCCTTGCCGGTTGATCGTGCCGCTGGCGAACAGCAGCGCCTCGGCGAGGCTGGTCTTGCCCGTGCCGGCCGGCCCGACAAGCGCGACCGCACGGGTTGCTGCACTGCCGCCTTTGGTACCATTGTGGGTGCTGCCCATCGTTCGCCTCCTTGGTTGGGGGCGCGCCGGGCGCTTTTCGCTTGCACTCGGTCGCGCAAGATCTGCCGCAGATGCTCTGCCTCTCGGCGCTGAGTCGCAAGTGATTTCTGTGCTTGAATTGTTGCTTGTGCCGCGTCCGGCCAAGGCATAGCTTACGCCCATGACAACGGGGATGGACTGGCAGGCCCAGGTGGGGCGCAGCTGGGCCGAGAACTATCGGTTGACCGACCGATCCTTCACCGGCCTGACCGAGCGGCTGCTCGAGCGGATCTCGGAGCGGCGCGGCAACGCTGTGCTCGATGTCGGGTGCGGCGCGGGTGAATTGGCGCTGGCGGTCGCCCGCCACCGCCCGGGCGCGCAGATTGTCGGGGTCGATCTGTCGGACGAATTGGTAGCCGTGGCCAGAGAGCGCGGCGCCCAGCACGGCAATGTCAGCTTTGAAGCCGGCGATGCGGCGCGCTGGGGCAAGTCCGGCTTCGCTCCCGAATTGCTGGTCTCGCGCCACGGTGTGATGTTCTTCGACAATCCGGTCGCGGCTTTCGCCAATCTTCACGCCGGTGCGGCGGTCGAGGCCGCGCTGGTCTTTTCCTGCTTTCGCGATCCGTCGGAGAATCCCTGGGCGACCGAGCTGGCGGGCCTGCTCAAGCTGCCACCCATGCCCGATCCGCGCGCGCCGGGGCCGTTCGCGTTTGCCGATCGCGATCACGTTGGCGGCATTCTGGAAACCGCCGGCTGGCGCGACGTCGGGTTCGAAGCGGTGAACTTCGCCTATATCGCCGGCAAGGGCGAAGACCCGGTGGAAGACGCGCTGGGCCTGTTCCGGCGGATCGGGCCCGCCGCCGCCACGCTGCGCGCGCTGGAAGGCGCGGAACGGATCCGGGCCGAAGGTTGGATCCGCGATTGGCTGGGCGAACACCGCAGCGGCGATCTGGTGGCGTTCAGCGCCGCGGCCTGGATCGTCACCGCCGCGCATTGAACGGCTTGCCGCCGTTTCGCGGCTGCCCTATCGGCGGCGCATGACTTCGACGAACGAAATCCGCCGCTCCTTTCTCGACTACTTCGGCTCCAACGGGCACGAGGTGGTGCCCTCTGCGCCGCTGGTGCCGTACAACGATCCGACGCTGATGTTCGTCAACGCCGGGATGGTGCCGTTCAAGAACGTCTTCACCGGACTGGAAGCGCGTGCGACGCCGCGCGCCACCAGCAGCCAGAAATGCGTGCGCGCCGGGGGCAAGCACAACGATCTCGACAATGTCGGCTATACCGCGCGGCACCACACCTTTTTCGAGATGCTGGGCAACTTCAGCTTTGGCGACTATTTCAAGGAACAGGCGATCACCCACGCCTGGACCCTGCTGACCCGCGATTGGGCGCTGCCCAAGGACAAGCTGCTGGTCACGGTCTATCACACCGACGATGAAGCCTTCGCGCTGTGGCAGAAGATCGCCGGGCTTTCCGAAGACCGGATCATTCGCATCCCCACCAAGGACAACTTCTGGGCCATGGGCGACGATGGCCCGTGCGGCCCGTGCTCCGAAATCTTCTTTGACCACGGCGATCACATCCGGGGCGGCCCGCCGGGATCGGCGGACGAGGACGGCGACCGGTTTATCGAGATCTGGAACCTGGTGTTCATGCAGTTCGAGCAGACCGCCGGCGAAATCACCGGTAACCTGCCCAAGCCCAGCATCGACACCGGCATGGGGCTGGAACGCATTTCCGCCGTGCTGCAGGGCGTGCATGACAATTACGATACCGACACCTTCCGGGCGCTGATCGCCGCGTCCGAAAGCCTGACCGGGGTCAAGGCCGAGGGTGAGAACCAGGCCAGCCACCGGGTGATTGCCGATCATCTGCGCTCGACCAGCTTCCTCCTCGCCGATGGCGTGCTGCCCAGCAACGAAGGGCGCGGCTATGTGCTGCGGCGGATCATGCGCCGGGCGATGCGCCACGCGCACCTGCTGGGCGCGAAGGATCCGCTGATGCACCGTCTGGTGCCTGCGCTGGTCACCGAAATGGGCGCCGCCTATCCCGAGCTGGGCCGCGCCCAGCCCTTGATCGAGGAAACCCTTCAGCGCGAGGAGGTGCAGTTTCGCCGCACGCTGGCCAACGGGCTCAAGCTGCTGGATGAGGCGACCGGCGGACTGGGCGAGGGCGGACAGCTGCCCGGCGAAACCGCGTTCAAGCTCTATGACACCTACGGCTTCCCCTACGACCTGACCGAGGACGCGCTGCGCGCCCGCGGGATCGCCGTGGACAAGGACGGCTTCGATGCGGCGATGGCGCGCCAGAAAGCCGCCGCCCGCGCCGCCTGGAAGGGCAGCGGCCAGGCTGCCGACAGCGAAGTGTGGTTCGACATCGCCGAACGCGTCGGGGCGACCGAGTTTACCGGCTACAGCGCCGTCACCGGCGAGGCGCAGGTTGTTGCGCTGGTCAAGGACGGCCAGGAAGTGGACAGCGCCACGGCGGGCGAGAGCGTCACCGTCATCGTCAACCAGACCCCGTTCTACGGCGAAAGCGGCGGGCAGACCGGCGATGCCGGGACCATCACCGGCGCCGACGGGCTGCGGATCGGCGTCAGCGACACCGGCAAGCCGCTGGGCCGCCTGCACGCCCACAACGGCGTCATCGAAACCGGGGCGATCAAGACCGGCGACGTGGTGAAGCTGGACATCGACGTGGCGCGCCGCGATGCGATTCGCGCCAACCATTCGGCCACCCATCTGCTCCACGCCGCCTTGCGCAATCGGCTGGGCGCCCATGTGACGCAGAAGGGTTCGCTGGTGGCGGCGGACCGGCTGCGGTTCGATTTCTCGCACCCCGCCGCGCTGACAGCCGAGGACATCGCGGCGATCGAGGCAGAGGTAAACGCCGAAATCCGCGCCAACGACCCGGTGGTCACCCGGTTGATGAGCCCCGACGATGCGATCGAGGCCGGAGCCATGGCGCTGTTCGGCGAAAAGTACGGCGACGAAGTGCGCGTGCTGTCGATGGGCCGCGCGGCGAGCCAGCCTTATTCGGTCGAACTGTGCGGCGGCACACACGTGCGCGCACTGGGCGATATCGGAATCTTCCGGATCGTTTCGGAAAGCGCGGTCTCATCGGGCGTGCGACGGATCGAGGCGCTCACCGGCGAGGGTGCGCGGCAATGGCTGGTGGCGCGTGAAGATGCGCTGAAAGCTGCGGCTGGCCTGCTGCGAACGACCCCCGACGATGTCGAGGCGCGGGTCGCTGCGCTGATGGAGGAACGCCGCAAGTTGGAACGCGAGCTGGCCGAGGCGAAAAAGGCGCTGGCGCTGGGCGGTGGAGGCGGCGCTGCCGAACCCGGCCCGGAAGAGATCAACGGCGTGCGCTATTTCAGCCAGGTGATCGAAGGTCTTGATCCCAAGGATCTGAAATCGCTGGCTGACCAGAAGCGTCAGGAACTGGGCTCTGCCGTCATCACGCTGGTTGCCGTCAACGAAAACGCCAACACTGTGGTTCAGGCGGCAACGCTCGATCTGGCGGAGCGGCACGATTCGGTGCGGCTGATTCGGTTGGCGACCGAGGCGATGGGCGGCAAGGGCGGTGGCGGCCGCGCCGATATGGCCCAGGGCGGGGCACCGGCTGGGCGCAACTCGGCTCAGCTAGGCATCGATGCGGTAAAGGCCGCACTGGCCAACTGAAGGCTATCCGGCTGCGGACGCCTTCTGCCGGATCAGCCGCAGATAGGTGTCGGCCACCGCCTGGTTGATCCGGTCCCAGCTGAAATGCATCGAGCGCGCCTCGCCCGCCGCGCCGTGGGCGGCGCGCAGGTCTGGTTGTTCGATGTAGCTGCGCAGCGCTTCGGCAAAATGGTGGATCGCGCCGGGGCGGACCAGGCGTCCGGAGCGGCGATCGTCGACCAGGCTTTCGCTGCCGGTCGCCGCGGCGGCCACCACCGGCAGTCCGCAGGCCATGGCTTCCAGCGTGACGTTGCCAAAGGTCTCGGTAATCGAAGGGTTGAACAGCACGTCCATGCTGGCCACCGCCCGGCCCAGATCGGCGCCGCCCTGAAACCCGGCGAATACCGCATCGGGCAGGCGCGCTTCGAACCAGGCGCGGGCCGGGCCTTCGCCCACTACCAGCACACGGTGGGGGATCTCGCGGTTGCGAAGTTCGTCGATGGTGTCGGAAACGACGTCGAGACCCTTTTCCATCACCAGCCGGCCCAGAAAACCGATCGTCACCTCGCCGTCGGCGATGCCCAGACCTTGCCGCCACGCCAGATCGCGGCGCTGGGGATTGAACACGGTGCGATCGACCCCGCGCGACCAGATGCCGATGTCATAGTTCATCCGCTGATCGCGCAGCACCTGGGCCATCGATTCCGACGGCGTGACCAGCGCATCGCAGCGGCGGTAAAAGCGGCGAAGCACGGCGGTCAGCGCCGGCTCGGCCCAGGCCAGGTTGTAGTAACGCGGGTAGGTGTCGAACCGGGTATGCACCGAGGACAGCACCGGCAGCCCGCGCCGCCGCGCCCAGGTCACGGCCCGGTGCGCAGTGATGTCCGGCGAAGAGACGTGCACGACGTTGGGTCCGAACGCGGCCAGATCGCGCCGCACCCGCGGGCTCAGTGCTACTGGCAGACGGTATTCGCTGCGGCCCGGTATCGCCAGCGAAGGCACGCTGACCAGATCGCCCATCGGCGGAAAGGCGGGTTCGGCAATGGTCGGTGAATAGACCCGAACCTGCGCGCCTTGACGCAGCAGGTATTCGACCAGCCGGTTCAGCGCGCGGTTCGCCCCGTCGGTGGTCATGTTGTAGTTGCCGCTGAACAGGGCAATGCGAAGGTCGGACATCTGCATCGGATCGCCCCTAGCCGATTGCGGCGGCGCGCGCGAGAAAAAGGGCGCGAGGCCGTGGCCTCGCGCCCTTCCTCGGTGGTCTGGCTGGATCAGTAACCCTGGCGGCCGTAGCGATAGTCGCCTTCGTCCTCGCCGCGCTCATCGCGGTCGTCGCGTTCGGCGTAGCGGCCGTCCTGATTGTAGTATCCGCCGTGCTGCGGATAGTCGCGGTGGTAGCCGTCCTGCTGCGGATACTGGCCATAGCGTCCGTCGCGGTCGCGGTAGCAACGCTCGTCGCGGGCGCGGTCGTAGTCGCGATCATGATCGCCGTTGTAGTCGCAGCGGTGCTTCTTCTTGCCGGCCGATGCGGCGATCACGCCGATCGTCAGGCCGATGATCCCGCCCAGCACCGCCGCGCCCACGGCATCGCCGTTGTTGTGGCGGCGGCCGCGATAAGGATCGGCCTGGGCCGGTGCGGCGCTGACCAGAGCGGTGGCAGCAAGGGTGGCAGCAAGTACGGACTTCTTGAAAATTCCGGACATGGCAAGGTCTCCGCGGCGCTGCGGTAGGCCCATGCCCCCTGTGCGATTCGCCGTATGACCTGCCTGATGAACCCGCCCGGCTGAACGGATTCAGCATGGCGCTTGCAGCGCTCGTTCAGCTTTCCATCCATTTTCCTGACAACAGGGGCGCGGCCATGCGCGCGCCTGCCGCCAGGCGGATCAGGCGGCTTCCTTCTTGCGGCCGGCCTTCTTGCGCTCGTGCGGGTCGAGCAGGGCCTTGCGCAGGCGGATCGACTTTGGCGTGACTTCGACCATTTCGTCGTCGTCGATATAGGCGATCGCCTGTTCCAGCGTCATGATCCGCGGCGGAGTAAGCCGGATCGCGTCGTCCTTGCCGGTCGAGCGGAAGTTGGTCAGCTGCTTCGACTTCATCGGGTTGACTTCAAGATCGTCCGGCTTGGCGTTCTCGCCGATGATCATGCCTTCGTACAGCGGGGTGCCGACGCCGACGAACAGGATGCCGCGCTCTTCAAGCGGGCCCAGGGCATAGCCGACCGCTTCGCCCGCGCCGTTGGAGATCAGCACGCCGTTCTTGCGGCCTTCGATCTTGCCCTTGTACGGCCCGTACTTCTCGAACAGGCGGTTCATGATCCCGGTGCCGCGCGTGTCGGACAGGAATTCGCCGTGATAGCCGATCAGGCCGCGCGACGGGGCCGAGAAGGTGATCCGCGTCTTGCCGCCGCCAGAGGGGCGCATATCGGTCATTTCGCCCTTACGGGTCGCCATCTTTTCGACGACGGTTCCGGCGTGTTCGTCGTCCACGTCGATCACCACGGTTTCATAGGGCTCGGTACGCTTGCCGTTCTCGTCCTCGCCGTAGAGCACGCGGGGGCGGCTGATGCCGAGTTCGAAGCCTTCGCGGCGCATCGTCTCGATCAGCACGCCCAGCTGCAATTCGCCGCGCCCGGCCACTTCGAAGCTGTCCTTGTCGGCGCTTTCGGTGACGCGGATCGCGACGTTGCTTTCGGCTTCGCGTTCCAGCCGGTCACGGATCATGCGGCTGGTCACCTTGCTGCCCTCGCGGCCCGCCATCGGGCTGTCGTTCACAGCAAAGCGCATGGAAAGCGTTGGCGGATCGATCGGCTGAGCGTGCAGCGGTTCGCTTACCGAAGGATCGCAGATGGTGTTGGAGACGGTTGCGTCGGTCAGCCCGGCGATCGAGATGATGTCGCCCGCGCGGGCTTCGTCCACCGGAACGCGTTCCAGCCCGCGGAACGCCATCAGCTTGGAAGCACGACCGGTTTCGACGATCTTGCCGTCGTTATCGAGCGCGTGGATCGGCGAGTTGACCTTGACCGTGCCCGACTGGACCTTGCCAGTGAGAATCCGGCCGAGGAAGTTGTCGCGATCGAGCAGGGTGACGAGGAATTTGAACGGTCCGTCGTTATCAGCCTCGGGAGCCGGGACGTGACGCACGATGGTCTCGAACATCGGGGTCAAGGTGCCTTCGCGCAGGTTCGGATCCTCGTTGGCGTAACCGTTGCGACCCGAGGCATAGAGCACCGGGAAATCGCACTGTTCATCGCTGGCATCGAGCGAAACGAACAGATCGAACACTTCGTCGAGCACTTCCTGAATGCGCTCGTCCGGGCGATCAACCTTGTTGACCACCACGATCGGACGCAGCCCCAGCGCCAGTGCCTTGCCGGTGACGAACTTGGTCTGCGGCATCGCCCCTTCGCTGCTGTCGACCAGCAGGATCACGCCATCGACCATCGAGAGGATCCGCTCCACTTCGCCGCCGAAATCGGCGTGGCCGGGAGTATCGACGATGTTGATCCGCGTGCCGTTCCATTCGACCGAGGTGCACTTGGCCAGGATGGTGATCCCGCGTTCCTTTTCCAGATCGTTCGAATCCATCGCCCGCTCTTCGATCCGTTGGTTGTCGCGGAACGTGCCGGACTGGCGGAACAGCTGATCGACCAGGGTGGTCTTGCCGTGATCGACGTGCGCAATGATGGCGATATTGCGCAGGGGCAGGGGGGCGGACATGGGATGCTTCTCTGACTGGAGGGAGCTTGCGGCTGTTGCACCGCAGCAATCGGTCGCGCCCGTAGCCGATGGCGCGCCTCAGGGCAAGGGCGGTGCCTTTTCGATTGCCTCTGCGGTGCAATTGTGGTCGCTTGTGCGGCGGGGCTGACGCCGGTCGGCCGCGCAGAAGAGGGGACTGTTCCATGCTTGAATGGATGTTGATGCCGTATCGCCGCTATGCCGACTTTTCGGGGCGGTCGCGGCGCAAGGAATACTGGATGTTCACGCTGTTCTCAGTGATCGTCGCGGCTGTGCTGATCGGCCTGATGTTCGCAGGCAGCTCTGGCGTTGATGCCAACGGCGATCCGCAACTCGGCGCGCTGGGGTATCTCGCGGTCGGTTTGCTGGGCTTGTGGGTTCTGGGCTCGCTCATCCCCAGCATCGCCGTGACCGTCCGGCGGTTCCACGATCAGGACAAGTCGGGCTGGTTCTACCTGCTCAGCTTTATTCCCTACGTCGGCGGAATCGTTGTCTTCGTTTTCATGCTGCTCGAAGGCACCCGCGGACCCAACAGGTTCGGTGCCGATCCCAAGGATCCCAACAGCACCGACGTTTTCTCCTGAGCTCTAAAGCTCTCTGAGCGCCTGGGCCGGCTTCGCTCTCAACAGCGGGAGCGAAGCCGCCACGGCGAAACCGATCACCAGTGCCAGACCGGCGCCCAGCACCGCCAGCACGCGGCTCCAGTCCGGCAGCCAGTCAAAGCTGAACATCTGGACGATCACCAGCCAGCCAATCAGGCTGCCCAGCCCCAGCGACACCAGCGCCAGCACGGCGGACAGCAGCGCGTATTCCGCCAGTTGCAGCGCGAGCAGCTGCCCCCGGCTGGCGCCAAGCACCCGCAGGATGACATTGTCATAGGTGCGCGCAGCCCGTGCCGCCGCAATCGCGCCCAGCAGCACGGCGATTCCCGCCAGCACCGCCACCGACGCTGCGGCCAGGATCGCCAGGCTGACCTGCGAGAGCAGCTCGCGCGCCTGTTTGAGCACGCCGCCCACCTCTATCACAGAGCTTGACGGGAACTGCCGCACCAGCCGTTGCAGCAACGGTGCCTTGTCCGCGCCGGACGGCAGATCGACCGTCGCGGCCAGGTTGTGCGGCGCGTCGGCGATTGCGTTGGGGCTGAACACCAGCACATAGTTGAAGCCCATCGAATCCCAGTCGATCCGCCTGAGCGAGGCGATCCGTGCGGTGCGTTCGACGCCCAAAAGGCCGATGGTCAGACTGTCACCGATCTTCAGGTTCAGCGCCTGGGCCAGCTTTTCATCGACCGAGACCAGCGGCGGCCCGGCATAGCCCGCCGGCCACCATTTTCCAGCGGTCACACGGTTGCCCTCGGGCACCGTGTCGGCATAGGTCAGCCCGCGTTCGCCGCGCAGCGGCCAGGCCTCATCGGGGATGGTCTTGAGATCGGCGACGCGGGTCATGCGTTCGGCGGGGCCATAGGCCAGGATCGCGCCGCGCAGCGACGGGACCAGCCGGACATTGGCCGCTGGCGCCGCGCCGAGTACTTCGGTGCGAAAGGCCTCAGCCCGTTCGCGCGGAACGTCGAGCACGAAGTAGTCCGGCGCGCGCTGCGGCACCCGCGCGGCGATGTTGGCGTCAAGGCTGGTCTGCACCGCTGCCAGCACCACGAAGGCGGACAGGCCAAAGCCCAGCGCGGTGACCAGCGCGCCGGTCTGCGCGCCGGGCCGGTACAGGTT
>JABFRE010000212.1 GCA_013141325.1 Novosphingobium sp. | reverse complement strand
CGAAGCGGCAACCGGAGACATGGCATGAGCGAATACCCGCTACCTTACAATTCGACCGACCTGACGGGCCGGGTCGCGCTGGTCACCGGCGCATCATCGGGTCTGGGCGCGCGCTTTGCCGAAGTCCTGGCGAGCCAGGGCGCGGCCGTGGTGCTGGCGGCGCGGCGGCTCGACCGGCTGGAGGCGCTGGCCGACAAGATCCGCGCGCAGGGCGGCCGAGCGGTTGGAGTGAAGATGGATGCGACCGATGCCGACAGCCTGATCGCCGCCGTGGCGGCTGGCGAGGAGGCCTTCGGCACGATCGACATCCTGGTCAACAACGCCGGGATGCCCGACGCCCAGCGTGCCCACAAGATGAGCACCGAATTGATCGACCAGGTGCTGGGGGTCAATCTGCGCGGCCCCTGGATCCTCGCCTGCGAAGTGGCGCGGCGGCTGATCGCGGCGGGGAAGCCGGGGCGGATCGTCAACATCAGCTCGGTCGCGCACTTCCGCTACGATGGCGGCGGCGCGGCGCTCTACGCCGTCACCAAGACCGCGATCGCGCGGATGACCGAGGCGCTCAGCGTCGAATGGGCGCACTACAACATCAACGTCAACGCGATCGCGCCGGGCATGTTTGTGTCGGAAATGACCGACGGGATGTTCGAACGGATGGGCGGCAACCCCGCTCCCCATCTGCCGCGCAAACGCGTGCCGGTGCCCGAACAGATGGATTCGACCTTGCTTTACCTGGTCGCGCCCGCCAGCGAATGCGTGACCGGTGCGACGATCCGGATCGATGACGGACAAAGCGCCCGGGTGCGGATGTGAGCCTGGTTTTGGTCGAACGCGAAGGGCCGGTCGCAACAGTCACGCTCAACCGGCCGGAGGCGATGAACGCGCTCTCGCGCGGCCTGCGGGCGCAGCTGGCGCAGGCGATGCGCGATGTCGATGCCGACGACACGATCCACGCGGTGGTGTTGACCGGTGCGGGCACGCGCGCCTTTACCGCCGGGCTCGACCTCAAGGAACTGGGTGTCGACGGGCTGGGTGCCGCCAATTCGCCGGACCCCGCGGCCAATCCGGTCGCCGCGATTGAACAGTGCCGCAAGCCGGTGATCGGGGCGATTAACGGCGTCGCCATCACCGGAGGTTTTGAAGTGGCGCTGGCCTGCGACGTGCTGATCGCGTCGGAGAACGCCCGCTTTGCCGATACCCACGCCCGGGTCGGGATCCTGCCGGGCTGGGGCCTCAGTCAGAAACTGAGCCGCATGATCGGGATCAGCCGTGCCAAGGAGCTGTCGTTCACCGGCAACTTTCTCGATGCGAACACGGCCTGCGCGTGGGGGCTGGTCAACCGCGTTGTCGCGGCGGAGGAACTGATTCCGGCGGCCAAGGCGCTCGCGGCCGATATGGCCGGGATCGATCCGCAGATGCTGCAAGCCTACAAGGCCCTGATCGATCAGGGCTATGCCGCAAGCTTGGGCGATGGCCTGGCGATCGAGCAGGCCATCAGCACCGCCCGCAACAGCCAGGTCAGCGGCGCGGAAGTGGAAGCCCGCCGCCGCGCGGTGATCGATCGCGGCCGCACCCAACACGGGACTGGTCCAACCGCAGACGCTGCGCATTAGCTATCGTCGTCGCCAGGGCCTTGCGCCCTGCAACCAGAAACAGCGGCGACGGCGGCAAACCGCGACGCGCCGATGACCGGCACCGGCACGGTGAAGCAAGCCGCGCTTGACCATGTGAACGTTATCAGCTAGGTGAACGTTCACATTGCCCGGGAAACGGGAGTGACGCGTGTCAGATGGGGAGGAGAATCGGGATGACGGGACAGCGCAAGCCTGCCGTGGGGCATTTGATGCTCAGCGCTTCGGCGATGGCGATCGGGCTGGTAGCCCAGCCAGCATTCGCTCAGGAAACCGCCCCTGTAGCCGATGAACCCGCCGGTGAGATAATCGTCTCGGGTATTCGCGCCAGCCTGCGTAACGCACTCGATATCAAGCGCAATTCACAGGGCGTGGTCGATGCAATTTCGGCCGAAGACATCGGCAAGTTTCCCGACACCAACCTGGCCGAATCGCTTCAGCGCGTCACCGGCGTGTCAATCGACCGCAACAGCGGCGAAGGCTCGAAGGTCACCGTTCGTGGCTTTGGTCCCGATTTCAATCTGGTCCTGCTCAACGGTCGCCAGATGCCCGCCTCGGGTCTGGGCAGCTGCTGCGAAGCACCGGCCTCGCGCAGCTTCGATTTCGCCAATCTAGCCTCCGAAGGGGTCGCCGGGGTCGAGGTCTACAAATCGGGCCGCGCCAGTCTGCCCACTGGCGGGATCGGCTCGGTAATCAACATCAAGACCCCGCGTCCGCTTGATCGCGCGGGCCTAAAGGGCAGCATCGGCATCAAGGGTGTCTATGATCACACCTTCGAAGGTACGAATATCACTCCCGAAGTCTCGGGGATCCTCAGCAATACCTTCGCCGACGACACGTTCGGCATCCTCGTCACCGGATCCTATCAGAAGCGCAAGGCCAGTCTGGCGCAGTTCAACGCCGGCTGGCGCGAAGGCTATCTGGGCAACGAAAACAACTGGGGTTCACTCGCCCAGGTCGGCGATCCGCGTTACGCGCAGATCACCAACCGCCCTGACGCGACCGACGTCTACCAGGTTACCCAGAACGCCGGATACGACTTCACCGATATCGAGCGGGAACGGATCAACGGCCAGCTGGTGCTGCAGTGGAAGCCCGCCGCAAACGTATCGGCGACACTCGATTACACTTATTCGCAGAACACCATCGATGCGCGCACCAACAGCATCGGCGTGTGGTTCAACCACAACAACACCACCAGCAGCTGGACCGACGGTCCGGCCGCCGGTCCGAACTTCTACTCCGAGGCATTTGGTGCCGGCGAAGGCAAGGACCTGGCAATTACCGGCGCGGTGGCCAAGAACCGCTCGATCAACAAATCGCTCGGCTTCAACCTGCGCTGGGACGGCGACAACGGCATGCACGTCGAGCTCGACGGGCACCATTCGACCGCCGAAAGCAAGCCGACCTCGCCCTATGGCAGCAACATTGCCGTCGGCAGCGCGATCTTCGGCGTGCGCGACCAGACGGTCGACTTCACCCGCCCCATGCCGGTGATCGCGGTCAACATGTATCCCGGCTCGGAAATTGCGGCGTCGAACATCCGTCCGGCGGGCAATGCCTTCCGCAATGCCTACATGAAGGACACGATCGACGAAGTCTCGCTCAAGGGGCGGTATGACTTCGATGCATCGCTGATCGACAGCCTCGATTTCGGTGCGACCTATACCAACAACACCGTCCGTTCGGCCTATGGCTTCCTGCAGAGCGACAGCTGGGGTGGAACGCTGACTGCAGCGCAGACCCCGGATAATCTCTACACGCTGACCGGCCTGCCCTCGCGGCTGGCCGGGATGGCCGGGTCGAACGATCCGGTGATCCTGCAGAACTACTTTTCGGTCGATACCGTTGGCCTGATCAATCACCTCGAAAGCCAGATCGGCGTCTGCAGCCGTTCCTGGACCGGCACCGCCCAGCCGGGCACGTGCCTTGCCAACTTCCAGGCCGATCGCCGGATCAGTGAAACAACGATTGCGCCCTATATCCAGTCGAAGCACAGCTTTGATCTGGGCAGCATGACCGCCAACCTGCGGCTGGGCCTGCGCTACGAAATCACCGATATCCGCTCGGCCGCGCTTACCCCGGTTCCGTCCGGTACCGTGTGGGTGTCCGACAACGAAATCGGTGTCCGCAGCTTCACTTCCAGCTCGTTCACCACGCTGAAGGGGCACTACGACAACTGGCTTCCGGCGATCGACCTTGACGTCACGCCGATGGACAACTTCAAGCTGCGGGCTTCCTACAGCCACACGCTCACCCGTCCTGACTATGCCAGCATGCAGGGCGGCATCCAGGTTAACCAGCCGATGCGGCCGGGCGGCGGCAGCACTGCATCGAGCGGAAACCCGAACCTGATCCCTTACAAATCGAAGAACATCGATCTGTCGGCGGAGTGGTACTACGGCAAGGACAGCTATGTCTCTGCCGGCTTTTTCCACAAGCAGGTTAGCAACTTCATTGCCAACACCACCGTCCAGCAACCGTTGTTCGACCTGACCAACCCGGCTCAGGGTGCAGCCGTCCAGGCAGCACGGGCGGCGCTGGGCGGAACCCCCGGGTTTGCACAGATCCTGGCCTGGCTGGCGGTCAACAACCCAAGTGTGGTGCAGTTCAACGGATTGATCCCGCAAGGGATCATCGGCCAGCCGGGTGATCCGGCCGTGCAGTTCACCACCACCCAACCGGGCAACAGCGCGCAGGTGGCCAAGCTTCACGGGTTCGAATTCGCCCTGCAGCACAGCCTGTGGGACACCGGCTTTGGCGTGATCCTGAACTATACGATCGTGCGCAGTGACACGCAGTTCGACAACACGCTGCGCTATACCGTGACCCAGTTTGCCGTGAACGGCGTGTCGGACAGTGCCAATGCCGTGCTGTTCTATGACAAGAACGGCCTTCAGGCCCGCGTCGCCTACAACTGGCGCGACCAGTTCCTGAGCGGGTATGGCTTCGATCCTTACTATATCGAGGCCTACGGTCAGTTCGACGTCAGCGCGAGCTGGGAGTTCAAGAAGGGGATGTCGGTCTTCGCCGAAGGCATCAACATCACCAAAGCAGACCGGCGCGGCCACATGCGCAACAACCAGACGGTGTTCTTTGCGGCGCCCGGTTACGCCCGCTATGCCGCAGGTCTGCGCTTTACCTTCTGACAAGCGGCTTGATCGCCACCTGATCGGATGGAACAAAGCCGCTCCGCAAGGGGCGGCTTTTTCCGCGTTGTAGACCAGTTAACGAGGACGCCGGAATTCAGTGATGAGCGACAGCCAGGTCAGGTCGGTGGTGGTGCTGGGCGGCGGAACGGCCGGCTGGCTCAGCGCGGCCTATCTTGCTGCCCAGGCCAAGTACCCGCTTTCGATCACCGTGATCGAAGCGCCCGATATCCCGACCGTCGGGGTTGGCGAAGGGACCTGGCCGACCATGCGTGCCACCCTGGCCGCGATCGGGATCGGAGAGAGCGAATTCATGCTGGCCTGCGATGCCAGTTTCAAGCAGGGATCGCGCTTTGACCGTTGGTGTGACGGTTCGCCTGGGGACAGTTACCTCCATCCTTTCACCGCACCGCCGGAGGGCGTGACGCGCGAACTGCTTGGAGCCTGGCAGCAAATGGGCGGGGCCTTCGCCGCAGCCATGACGCCACAGGCCACGGTTTGCGCCGAAGCACTGGCCCCGCGTCAGGCGGGCATGCCCGATTTCGCCGGGGCGCTGAATTATGCCTATCACTTTGACGCTGGAAAGTTCGCTGCCATGCTGGCGCGGATGGCGGTCGAACGCTTCGGCGTGCGGCATCTGTCCGACCGGGTCGTGGCGGTCGAAGGTGGCGATGACGGAACCATTCGGGCTCTGCGGACCGAGCACAATGGCTCCATCGCAGGCGACCTGTTCCTCGACTGCTCTGGCCAGGCTGCGCTGCTGATCGGTGGACATCTGGGTTCCGGCTGGATCGACCGTTCGGACGTGTGCTTCAATGACCGCGCGCTTGCTGTGCAGGTGCCGACTCCCGCAGGCAGTGCGATTGCTTCGCAAACCGTCGGCACCGCGCACCGCGCTGGCTGGATATGGGACATCGCCTTGCCGGAACGGCGCGGGATCGGCTGCGTCTATGCTTCGCGCTTCATGGATGATGGCGCGGCTCGGGACGTGCTGCTCGACTACGTCGCCGCGCAGCTGCCCGACGCGGATCTGGCCGGGCTCGAACCGCGCTGCCTCGCCTTTCCGACCGGCTACCGCGAGCGGTTGTGGCAGGGCAACTGCATCGCGATCGGTCAGTCGGCTGGGTTCATCGAACCGCTCGAAGCTTCGGCGATAGTGATGATCGAACTGTCGCTTCGCGCACTGGTCGAGAACTTCCCGCAGCGGCGCGAGACGATGCCGTTGCTGGCCGAGCGCTTCAACTCGCTGTTCCATTACCGGTGGGAACGGATCGTCGAATTCCTGAAGCTGCACTATGTGCTCAGCCGCCGCGACGAGCCCTACTGGCACGCGCACCGCGATCCGCAGACGATTCCGCCGCGCCTGGCCGCGCTGCTTCAGTTGTGGCGCGATCAGCCACCCTCGTTCTGGGACTTTCCCCACATCGACGAAGTGTTTCCAGCCGCCAGCCAGCAGTTTGTGCTCTACGGCATGGGCCATGCCCCGCCCGCAGGGCTTGCGCCCGGTGCCGAAGCCGGGGCAAGGCTGGCCGAAGTGGCTCGCAAGGCGCGGGTCCTGGCCAGTTCGCTGCCCGTCAACCGGGCCTACCTAGACCAATTGCGCGCTGCCGCCGCTGCCAAGGAACCTGCCTGACATGAGCAACCACCAGATCGTCAATTCCGCCGTGCACCGCGATCTGCGCGTCCTGTCCGGCCACGGCGCTGCACTGGGTGACGCGGTCATGGCCTGCCTGACCTTTCCCGCCGAGTTCCGGCGGGTCCAGGGCCATTTCCCGATCGTGTTCCGCCGCGATCTGGCCAGCGGCACCTTTGCCGTCTGGGCGCTGTTCGGGTTCGAAGATGGTGAGAACCTGTTTCTGCAAGGCGATGCCTGGGATGCACCCTGCAAGCCGCTGGCGCAGGCGATCCAGCCATTCCTGATCGGTCGCGGTACCGGGGACACCGCGCAGGTCCACATCGACATGGACCATCCGCGCGTGACCGGCGGCGGTGACGCCGGAGTGCGCCTGTTCGATCAGGACGGGCAACCCAGCCCGTACCTTGAATCGATCGCCGAGATGCTGGGCGATCTGGACCAGGGCCATCGCGACAGTCCGGCGTTCCTGGCCGCGATCGACCGGCATGGTCTGCTCGAGCCCTTTTCGCTCGACGTACCGCTCGATGACGGCTCGCGCCATTCGCTGGTCGGATTCCACGCCGTCAATGAAGAGCGGCTGGCCGCCCTCGACGCGGCTGCACTGGGTGAGCTCAATGCTGCCGGACACCTGCTGCCGCTTTACATGGCAGTCGCCTCGCTGGGCCGCTTCGGGGATTTGATAGCGCGCAAGAACCGGAGGGTCGCGGGTGGCTGAACCGACACCCGTTTGCGAACACGAAGCGCCCAACGCCGCTGCGCTGGACCGGTTGCTGTGCGCGAATGGCGGGCCATTTGTGGTGCGCGGCCTTGCGGCGCACTGGCCGCTTGTCGAGGCGGGCTTGCGGTCGGCCCGCGACGCCCGCTCCTATCTGCTCGCCCATGCCCGCAACCGCGACTTTCCGCTGGCTTCGGCCGAACCGGAGGCGGACGGCCGGCTGTTCTATGATGCCGACATGCAGGTCAATTTCCGCATGGGTCAGGGTCCGCTGGGCAAGATATTCGCTGGTTTCGATGCTGCCGAAACCCACCCCAGGGTGCCGACAATCTATCTGGGCTCGATTGACATCGGGCAGTATTTCGACCGGCTGGACCGCGATAACCGTATCGAGCTGGGTGCGCGCGACCCGATCGCCAGCATCTGGATCGGCAATGAGACGCGGATCGCCGCACACAACGATTTTCCTGACAATGTCGCGGTCTGCGCAGTCGGGCAGCGTCGCTTCACGCTGTTTCCGCCAGAGCAGTTCGCCAACCTTTACCTCGGGCCGCTGGACAACACACCGGCCGGCCGGGCGATCAGCATGGTTGATCACGACAACCCCGATTTCGATCTCCATCCGCGCTACCGCGAAGCCCTGGCCAGCGCCGAGGTTGCCGAGCTTGAGCCCGGTGACGCGCTGCACATTCCGTCGGGCTGGTACCACCGGGTTGAGGCGCTTGCCCGCTTCAATGTGCTGGTCAACTATTGGTGGCGCGAAAGCCCGCGCTGGATGGGCGAACCGCAAGAGGCTCTGCTTCACGCCATCCTGTCGCTGCGTGGCCTGCCCGAAGCCCAGCGCGCGGTATGGCGTCAAATGTTCGACCACTATGTGTTTTCGGGCGGCGCCGAGGCTGCCCGGCATCTGCCAGACGGTACACGCGGCGTGCTCGATCCGCTCGACGTGCACAGTGCCGGACGGCTCAGGGCGTTTCTGCTGCGGAGCTTGTCCCGATGATCCCCCCTGCTTCTCCCGCAACCCCCCGCCGGATCGTGATCGCAGGCGGCGGCACCGCCGGCTGGATGGCCGCTGCCGCTCTGGCCCGTACGCTCGGCCAGGTCATCGATCTGACGCTGATCGAATCCGACGCGATCGGCACGATCGGAGTGGGCGAAAGCACGATCCCGCCGCTGGTGCTCTACAACCGCCTGCTCGGCATCGGCGAGGCCGAGTTCATGCGCGCGACCCAGGCGACCTTCAAGCTGGGGATCATGTTCGAGAACTGGAAGGACGTGGGGGAGACGTACTTTCACTCGTTCGGCGCGACCGGCAAGGATCACTGGTCGGCGGGGTTCCAGCACTTCTGGTTGCACGGTCTGAACAACGGGCATCACCACAGCTACGACGACTACTGCCTGGAACTGATGGCCGCGCGCGAAAGCAAGTTCGCGCACCTGCCCGATGAGCGGATGAACTATGCCTACCAGCTCGACGCTGCGCTCTATGCGACGTTCCTGCGGCGCATGGCCGAGGCCGACGGGGCCAGGCGGATCGAGGGCAAGATAGCTGCGGTCGAGCTGCACGGCGAATGCGGCGATATTGCCGCGCTGCGGCTGGAGGACGGAAGCCGGATCGAAGGCGACCTGTTCATCGACTGCACCGGTTTCAAGGCGCTGCTGATCGAAGGCGCACTGAAAGCCGGGTTCGACGACTGGCGGAACTTTCTGGCCTGCGACAGCGCGATCGCGGTTCAGACCGCCAGCGTCCGTCCCGCGCTTCCCTACACCCGCGCGATCGCCCACGATGCGGGGTGGCAGTGGCGAATCCCGCTGCAGCACCGCCAGGGCAACGGGATCGTCTATTGCAGCCGCTTCCTCGATCACGAGGTCGCGCTGGAGCGGCTGCTTGGCTCGGTCGAAGGCGACACGCTGACCGAGCCTAACAAGATCCGCTACATCACCGGCGTGCGCCGCAAGCAGTGGCACCGCAATTGCGTGGCGGTGGGCCTGGCGGGCGGGTTCCTTGAACCGCTCGAATCGACCGCGATCCACTTGATCCAGCGATCAGTGCTGCGGCTGATCCGGATGCTGCCGGCTGGCCCGATCAGCCCGCGCGATGTCGCCGAATTCAACGACCAGGCACAGGTCGACATGGAGCAGATTCGCGACTTCCTGGTGCTGCACTACAAGGTCACCCAGCGCCGCGACAGCCCGTTCTGGCAGGAATGCGCCGACCGCGTCATTCCGGACAGCCTTGCGCAGAAGATCGAGCTGTTCCGCGAAACCGGCCGGGTGTTCCGCAAGAACGAAGAGCTGTTTTCCGAGAACAGCTGGACCCAGGTGATGATGGGTCAGGGGATCGTGCCGCAGAGCTATCACCCGATCACCACCAAGCTGCGCCGCGACGAACTCGACAATTTTCTGTCGATGCTGCGAACGGGCGTCGCTAGTACTGTCGCCACGCTGCCCGCTCACCACGATTATGTCGCCCGCTATTGCGGCGCGGCAGAGGGTTGATCGCGATGAAACGCCTTATCCTGCTCGCCGCATTCTTGGCCTACCCGTATTCCGCCCGGTCTGCCCCAGCCGATGACGGCTGGCAGCTGGTCTGGGCCGACGAGTTCGAGGCCCCAAGGATCGACCGGGCGAAATGGCGCTTTGAAACCGATTGCTGGGGCGGCGGCAATGACGAGCGCCAATGCTATACCAAGAGCGGCCGCAACGCCGGGATCGAACAGGGCAAGCTGGTAATCACGGCCCGGTTCGAACGCACGACCGGCCCGGCCCTGCCCGAACATCTGCGCGCCGGGTCGGCCATGCCTGAGGCTGAAACGACCCGCCAGTTCTCGTCGGCCAAACTCACCACCCGCGGCAGGGCGGCCTGGCGCTATGGCAAGGTCGAGGTGCGTGCCCGGCTGCCGCAGGGGCAAGGGACCTGGCCCGCGATCTGGATGATGCCGAGCGATGAGGCCTACGGCCGTTGGGCGGCCTCGGGCGAGATCGACATCCTCGAAGCGGTCAATCTGGGGGTTTCCTGCGCCAAGTGCCCGGGCGGGCGGGAGAACACAATCCGTGGCACCCTGCACTTCGGTGGCCCATCGCCGAAAAATGCATCCAAGGGCGAAGAGGTTCCGTTTCCGGACGTGCTCGACGGCGGCTTTCACACCTATGGGATCGCATGGGAACCGGGCAAGATCACCTGGCAGGTCGACGGACGCACCTATGCCACCCGCGTTGCCAGCGAATGGTGGACAACCGCATCCGGGGTTCCCGGGGCGCCCTTCGACCGCGAATTCTATTTGATCCTCAACCTGGCGATTGGCGGCGGGCTGCCCGAAGCAAGGGGGCTTGGCGGTGTCCGAAACGATGGCTACCCCAAGCGGATGGAAATCGATTGGGTTCATGTCTGGCAAAGGCCGGCGCTGGGCGCTACGGCGCCAGCCAAAGGGGGCAACTGACCGATGGCGAGGCGCCGCCAGGCCGTCACGATCAAGCACGTTGCAGCAGACGCGGGGGTCTCGCTGCAGACGGTTAGCCGTGTTATCAACAACGAGGCCAACGTCAGCCCGGAGATGAAGCTGCGGGTCCAGGCCTCGATCGACAAGCTTGGCTACGTACCCTCGATCGCGGCACAGCGGATGAGTGGATCGCGATCCTACCTGATCCTGGCGATCAACGACCGCGACCGGACCATCGCCGACTGGCGGGCGCGGCTGGGTGCCGATTGGGTCGACCAGATGCTGCTGGGCGGGATGCTCAAGTGCGCCGAGCATGGCTATCGGCTGGTGTTCGAACTGGTCGATACCCATAGCGACCACGTCGAGCGCGCGCTGCTGGGGGCGATCGCCGCGCTCCAGCCCGACGGTATCATCCTGACCCCGCCGCACTCGGACAATCCCCAGATCGTTCGGTTCCTGGGCGGGCAGAACATCCCCTTCGTGCGGATCGGCTCGAAGCAGAACGGCGTGGGTATCTCGCTGTCGATGGACGATGAGGGGGCTGCCAGAGCCGCCTGCCGGCACTTGTTCGATCTTGGCCACCGGCGGATCGGATTCATCGCCGGTTCCAGCGAATACGAACTGAGCCAATGGCGTATCGATGGCTGGAAGGCCGCAATGTCTGAGTTCGGCGTAAGCTGCGAGGGGCTGCTGGAGCAGGGCGATTTCAGCTACGATTCCGGCGAGATGGCGGCACGGCGCCTGTTGCAGCGCGCGGAGCGACCGAGCGCAATCATCGCCAGCAACGACCAGATGGCGCTGGCCACGCTGGAAGTCGCGCGCGAACAGGGCCTCAAGGTTCCGAAGGACCTGTCGCTGATCAGCTTCGACAACACCCCGATCGTCCGCTTCACCCAGCCGCCACTGACTGCGATCGACCAGCCGATTGCGGAAACCGCATCGCTGGCGGTGGAACTGATCATCGCGGCGAAGAAGGGCGAGAGCGCATCGTCGCCGCTCAGCACGATCCGCGCCCCCTTGGTTGAGCGCTGCTCGGTCTGTGCACCGGCGGACCGCTTCGGTGGCTGAACCGGTCAGCGCGCGCAGGCGCGTCCCGCTGGCGCTGCTGCTGCTTTATGCGCTGGCCTGGAGCGGTGGGTCGGTTGCCTACATCCCGTTCCTGACCATCTTGCTGCCCGTCCGTGTCGAAGCTCTGGCTGGAACGGCCGGATCGGTGAGCTGGCTGGCCTTTCTTGCGTTCGGCGGAGCGATCGCGGCCAGTTCGGGCGCAATCCTGTTCGGCTACCTCAGCGATGTGACCCGCCTCCGCAAGGTCTGGATCGCGCTAGGCCTGGTGCTGTCATGCGGGCTGCTGATCGCGATCAGCCGAGCCCAGACCTTCCCGGTATTGCTGGCGATTCTGCTGCTGTGGCAGCTGGCGCTCAACCTGATGCTGGCCCCGCTGGCGGCCTGGGCCGGAGACTGGGTGCCCGACGCGCAGAAGGGGCTATTGGGCGGCTTGCTGGCATTTGCCCCGGCATTTGGCGCGTTCTCGGGCGCGGTCGTGACCTGGCCCGGTCTGGCCTCGGCCGACTTGCGGCTCGCGGCAGTGGCGGGGATGGTTTGCATCTGCGTGCTGCCGCTGCTGGTCGTGGTCCGGATGCCCGAAAGCGCGCGGTCCGAGAGGCACGGGCCTGCCCACGATGGCCAATATCTGCATCTGTTCGCCAACCCCCTGGTCGTGAGAATGTGGCTGGCGCGGCTGACGATCCAGGTCGCCGAAGGGGCGTTGTTCGCCTACCTCTACCTGTGGTTCCGCGGAATCGACCCGGGGATGACCGACAGCATGGCGGCGCGCCTGTTCACCGCGGTGCTGGTCTGCTCGGCACCGCTTGCCTTGGCGGTCGGCCATTGGTCCGACCGGCATGGTCGGCCGCTGCTGCCGCTGATTGCCTGCGCACTCGTTTCGGCGTTTGGCCTTGTCGGGATGGCACTTGCGCGCGACCTCAAGCCGGCGATTGGCGCCTATGCCCTGTTCGGACTCGCCAGCTCGGTATTTCTGGCGCTGCATTCGGCGCAAACGCTGCGGGTCTTGCCTCGCGAGGATCGTCGTGGACGCGATCTCGGACTTTTCAATCTGACCAACACCGTGCCCTCGCTGGTCATGCCGTGGCTGGTCCTGTCGCTGGTTCCCCGGTTCGGGTTCGGGGCCATGTTCCTGTTGCTGGCCGGATTGGCGCTCATCGCCGCACTGGTGCTGGCCCGGATGCCCCATCAAATCTGATCGCAATGCTTGATTTGCGCGCTTTCTCGTGCGATTGATGTCATGAGAACGTTCACAAGAGCGGCCAGGTGGGGTGAAAAACGATGACTGTGCGGCCCATTTTGCTGGCAGCCTGCCTGTTGGCTGCGGGACTGGTCCCGGCACTCTTGCAGGCGCAGCCCAGCCCGCCTCCCAGCGCCCAGGCTGACCTTGCGGCCTGGCCGGTTGCACGCAGCCCTGCCCCCATCACCAGCGCGCGCGACGAAGCACGGATCGATGCCCTGCTGGCGCGGATGACCGTGGCGCAGAAGGTCGGGCAGATGATCCAGGGGGATATCAGCTCGGTCACTCCTGCCGACCTTGCCCGCTATCCGCTTGGATCGATTTTGGCCGGAGGCAATTCAGGACCCTACGGCGACGAGCGCGCCGATGCCGCCAAGTGGGCCCGGCTGGTGGGAGAGTTCAGAGCCGCCTCGCTTAAAAACGGGGCGGGTATTCCGATCCTGTTCGGGGTGGATGCGGTGCACGGCCATTCCAACCTTCCGGGTGCGACGATCTTTCCGCACAACATCGGTCTGGGTGCGGCTCACGATCCGGCTCTCATCCGGCGGATCGGCGCAGCGACTGCCGCCGAGATAGCCGGCAGCGGGATCGAATGGACGTTTGCGCCAACCTTGGCCGTCCCACAGGACTTGCGCTGGGGCCGAAGCTATGAAGGCTACTCCGCCGATCCGGCGCTGGTCGCGGCCTATTCCGCAGCGATGACCGGTGGCCTGCAGGGCGTGCTGCGCCCCAACGCCAGGTTGGGCCGGTTCAACGTCGCGGCGACTGCCAAGCATTTTCTGGCCGATGGCGGAACCATCGGCGGCAAGGACCAGGGCGATGCCCGGATCGCCGAGAGCGAGCTGGTAGCGCGTCATGCCCAGGGCTATCCGGCAGCCATCAATGCTGGCGCCCTGACCGTCATGGTCAGCTTTTCAAGCTGGAACGGCGTCAAGAACCACGGCAACAAGAGCCTGATCACGGGCGTCCTGAAACAGCGGATGGGCTTTACCGGGTTGGTAGTAGGTGACTGGAACGGCCATGGTCAGGTGCCGGGCTGCACCCCGACGGACTGCGCTGCCACGTTCAACGCGGGTCTTGACCTCGCCATGGCGCCCGATAGCTGGCAAGGTCTGTTCGATTCAACCGTTCGCCAGGTGCACGCCGGGACAATCCCCATGGCCCGGGTCGATGACGCCGTGCGCCGGATCCTGCGGGTCAAGCTGAAGCTCGGGCTGCTCGATCCGGTTCCGGTCAGGCGCAGCGCCTATGCTCAGGTCGGTGCGGCCGCGCATCTGGCATTGGCCCGCGAAGCCGTGGCGAAATCGTTGGTGCTGCTCAAGAACAACGGTTCGGTGTTGCCGATCCGGCCCGGTGCCAAGGTGCTTGTGACCGGCCCCGGATCGGACAGCATGGCAATGCAGACCGGCGGTTGGACGATCACCTGGCAGGGCAGCGACACGTCGTCGGCGGACTTTCCCAGAGGGCGCACGATCGGCCGAGCGATTGCTGACGCAGTCAGCGCCGGCGGCGGCAAGGCCGCGCTTTCGGCGGACGGCAGCTGGAGCGAGAAGCCCGACGTCGCGATCGTGGTGATCGGTGAACATCCCTATGCCGAATTCCAGGGCGATGTTCCCGACCTTGCCTTCCGGGCGCGGGCCGGGGAGGAGGAGCTGGTCGCCGCGCTGAAGGCCAAGGGAATTCCCGTGGTCACCGTGTTCCTCTCAGGCCGACCGCTATTTGTCGGCAGATTACTCAACCGATCCGACGCCTTCGTGGCCGCCTGGCTTCCGGGCTCGCAGGGCCAGGGTGTGGCCGATGTCCTCGTCGCCCGGCACGGCGCGAAGACCCTGCGCGATTTCACCGGACGCCTTCCGTTCGCATGGCCGCAGGATGCGCGCTCACCTGTAACCGCACCGCTGTTCCCGGTCGGCTATGGACTTGATTATCGTAGCAAGGCGAGCGTGGGCCCGGTCAATGAAGATCCGCAGGTCGACTTGTTCGCCTCGGCCAACGAGACCAGCTATTTCCTCCTCGGCAAGGCGCTTGCCCCGTGGCGGCTGAGCACTGACGCTGCCGTCAGCGACCGCCCGGTCGATGTCGGTTCGCAAGAGGACGCCCGCCAGTTCAGCTGGAACGGCAAGGGTTCGCTGGCGATCGACGGCCCGGCGATAAGCTTGACCGGCCGCGCTGCTGAAGGCTTCGTGCTGGTGCTCGACTGGCGGCTTGACAGCGCAGCATCCGGCCCGGTTCGGATCGCGCTTGGCGGCGGCGAGCTGGATGTGACCAATATGCTGGCCGCGGCCCCCAAGGGCACCCGAACCACCAGCCGGATTCCGCTGCGTTGCTTCATCAGTGCCGGTGGCAACCTCGATGCCGTCAGTTCGCCCTTGAAGGTCACTGCCACCAGCGGTTTTGTCGCCAGCCTGCGCGATGCAAAAGTTGAGCAGGTTGTCCGACCGCTGCCGTGCCCCTGAGCGGTTGGTACGTCAGGCTTGCAGCAGTCCCGCGTCCAAATTGGACCGTGCACCGCTGTCGAAGCGCGTCGTATCGCGGATAAGGGCCTGGACGCCGACTTCGAGGTGCGTGCGGCGCGTTTTCCTTGCGAGCCGGTGGCCGAACCTTGGTCGCCTGGGCCGCAGCATGCCGGTGATCAAATTG
>JABFRE010000238.1 GCA_013141325.1 Novosphingobium sp. | reverse complement strand
GTCAGCAGCGCCCGAAGCAGCGGCAGCGGCGTCGGTGGCAACGTCCGAAGCGGCGGCAGCAGCGTCGGTGGCAGTGTCCGAAGCAGCGGCAGCGGCGTCTTCAGCCTTTTCAGCCGAGCAGGCCGAGAGAGCGAGAGCGCCGGCAGCGGCGACAGCAGCGAGAACGATCTTGCGCATGAATGGTATTCCTTGAACAGCGAGTGGACCACGCGCGGTTCGCTGTGCGTCATGCAGAAACTGCACAAGGCATACGTGACCGTGCGGAAAGCCTACCTTATCGGTAGACTTCGCGCGGACAAATAATGCCCTTCGCATGGCGATGCAAGCGATAGTCGCGCTGCAAGCGATTCCATGCACACATTTTGGCGCATTTGTGACACTGCCAGCCAATTGTGGCGAGGGTGTGACGCGCCGAAAACGGCGCTTTGCGGGGCGTGGCTCGCCCAGTGAAGGATTTTTTCGCCGGGCTTACCCCGCCGCGTCCATGCTGCTAGTCCTGCGGGCATGGAGCCCAAGCAGCATCTCTATCTGGTCGATGGATCGGCCTATATCTTCCGCGCCTATCACCGCCTGCCGCCGCTGACCAACCCGCAAGGGACGCCGGTCGGCGCGGTTTACGGCTATACCACGATGCTGTGGAAGCTGGCCGATGACCTCAACAAGGCCGACGGGCCGACTCACCTGGCGGTGATTCTCGACGCCTCGGGCAAAAGCTTCCGCAACGATATCTACCCGGAATACAAGGCCAACCGCCCACCCCCGCCCGAAGACCTGAAGCCGCAATTCCCGCTGATTCGCGATGCCACCCGCGCCTTCAGTCTGCCCTGTCTCGAGGAAATGGGCCTGGAAGCCGACGATCTCATCGCCTCCTATGCCCACGCCGCAACCGAACGCGGTTGGGACGTGACCATCGTTTCGTCCGACAAGGATCTGATGCAGCTGGTCGGGCCGGATGGAAACGGCGGGCATATCGACATGCTCGACACGATGAAGAACCTGCGGATCGGCATTCCCGAGGTCGAGGAAAAGTTCGGCGTCGCCCCGCAGCTGGTCGGCGATGTGCTGGCGCTGATGGGCGATTCGGTGGACAACGTGCCCGGCATCCGCGGGATCGGTCCCAAGACCGCGACCAAGCTGATTCAGGAGCACGGTAGCCTGGAAGGCGCGCTGGCCGCCGCGCCGGAGATGAAAGCGGGCAAGCTGCGCGAAAGCCTGATCGAACAGGCAGAGATGGCGCGGCTCAGCCGGGTGCTGGTCCAGCTCAAGGAAGACTGCGCGCTGCCGGTGCCGCTGGACGATTTCAAACTGGGCGCGATCCCGCCCGATCCATTGGCCCACTTCCTTTCGGAACACGGCTTCAACAGCCTGCTCAAGCGGCTCGGCGAAGGTCGCGGCAGCCCCGAACGCAAGGTCGATCTCAATCCGGCCAAGGCAGTCACGGCGGGCGCCGCGCTGAGTCCTCAGGGTGCGCGCCAGCCACTGCCTGCTTTGCCGCCGGTCGATCGCAGCCGCTACGTCTGCGTCCAGACGCTCGACGTGCTGGATGAGTGGATCGCCAAGGCCTTTGCCGCGCGGGTGGTGGCGTTCGATACCGAAACGTCCGCACTCGACGCAATCCGCGCCGACCTGACCGGTGTCAGTCTCGCGACCGGGCCGGGCGAGGCCTGCTATATCCCGCTGGGCCACGGCGGGACCGACATGTTCGCCGAAAAGCCGCCGCAGATCCCGCTGGCCCAGGCGATCGCCCGGCTGAAACCGCTGCTGGAAAGCGACGCGGTGCTGAAAGTGGGGCAGAACGCCAAGTACGACATCAACGTCCTGGCCCGGCACGGGATCGCGGTTGCCCCGATCGACGATACCATGGTGATGAGCTTTGACCTGGACGCCGGGCGCAGCGAAGACGGGATCGGGGGTGGGCACGGGATGGACGAGCTGGCACTGCGCCATCTGGGGCACACCGCGCTGGCCTTCAAGGACCTGTGCGGGACCGGCAAGAAGGCGATCTCGTTCGCCGAAGTCCCGCTGGACCGCGCCTGCGAATATGCCGCCGAAGACGCCGAGGTCACCTGGCGGCTCCACCGCCTGTTGAAACCGCGCCTGTCGGAGGAAGCGGCCACGCGGGTCTATGAACGGGTCGACCGGCCGCTGGTGCCGGTCGTGGCCCAGATGGAACGCCACGGCATCAAGGTCGACCGCGAACGGCTGGCCGGGCTGTCCGCCGCCTTCGCCGCGGAAACCGGCACGCTGGAGAGTGAGATTCACGGTCTTGCCGGGCAGCCCTTCACCATCGGCAGTCCGCAGCAACTGGGTGCGATCCTGTTCGACAAGCTGGGTTACAAGGGCGGCAAGAAGGGCAAGAGCGGGCAGTATTCCACCGACCAGTCGGTGCTGGAACGCCTGTCGGGCGAAGGCGCTGCAATCGCCGACAAGGTGCTCGAATGGCGCCAGCTGTCCAAGCTGCGCTCGACCTATACCGAGGCCTTGCAGGCGGCGATCAACCCCGACAGCGGCCGGGTCCACACCAGTTACAGCCTGGTCGGCGCGCAAACCGGGCGGCTTTCCTCAACCGAGCCCAATCTCCAGAACATCCCGATCCGCACCGAGATTGGTCGCCAGATCCGCGATGCCTTTGTCGCGGAGCCCGGGAATGTCCTGCTCGCCGCCGACTACAGCCAGATCGAGCTGCGTCTTGCCGCGCACATGGCCGACGTTCCCGCGCTGAAAGAAGCCTTTGCTGCGGGCGAGGACATTCACGCCCGCACCGCGATGGAAATGTTCGGAGAGGTCAACCGCGAAACCCGGGGCCGGGCCAAGACGATCAACTTCGCGATCCTCTATGGCATATCGCGCTGGGGCCTGGCCGGGCGCCTGGGCACCTCGTCCGACGAGGCCCAGGCGATGATCGACCGCTATTTCGAGCGGTTCCCGGGGATCCGCCGCTATATCCACGAAACGCTGGAAGGCGTGAAGACTACCGGCCACTCCGAGACCCTGTTCGGCCGCAAATGCTGGTTTCCGCGGATCAACTCGTCCAATCCGAACGAGCGGATGGGCAGTGAGCGCGCCGCGATCAACGCGCCGATCCAGGGGACCAGCGCCGACATTATCAAGCGCGCCATGGTGCGGATGATGCCCGCGCTGGAGGCCACCGGGCTGGGCCACGTGCGGATGCTGCTGCAGGTGCATGACGAACTGGTGTTCGAACTGCCCGAAGCGGACGTCGCGGCGGCCAGCGCAGTGATCCGCACGGTGATGGCCGGGGCTGCCGAACCGGCGATGCCGCTCAGCGTGCCGCTGGGGGTCGAGATCGGCCACGGCATCAGCTGGGGGGCCGCGCATTGAGCGGGGTGCCAGCTGCCGCGCTGCCTTCGCAGCTGCCCTCGCCCGATACCGTGATCGGCTGGTCGGAGGCACTCACGCGGGCAGCGATTCACGGCGGGATCGCGGTGGGAGCGGCTTTCGTGCTGCATCTGGGGCTGTTCACGCTGCTGCGGCGCATGGCCCGCCTCTCCGTATCGCAGACCGATGATCTGGTCTTCACCCGCCTGCGCCAGCCGTTGTTATGGTCGATGGTGGCGATCGCCGTTTCGGTGGCTGCTGAGGGTGATCCGCTGATTGCACGGATCTGGGGCATGGCAGCCCGGTTCATCGAACCGGCGCTGTTCGGCTGGGTGGCCTTCGCGCTGGTCAAAGCTTTCGCCGCAGCGATGGAGCAGCGCACCGAGGCCTATGAGAACGAGCTGGCCGCGCGCAGCCGCCGCACCCGGATCGCGATCTTTTCGCGGACTGCGGGCTTCGGAATCGTGTTCGTCACCGTCGCGCTGGTGCTGTTCGGCATCCCGGCGGTGCGCAGCATTGGCACCACGCTGCTGGCATCGGCCGGCCTTGCCACTTTGGCAGTCGGTGCAGCGGCCCAGCCTGCGCTCAAATCGCTGATCGCGGGGATTCAGATCGCGATCACCGAACCGATCCGGATCGGTGATTTCGTGGTGATCGAGGGGGAAAGCGGGCGGGTGGAAGATATCCGCCTGAGCTATGTCGTGATCCGCACGGCGGACGAACGGCGGCTGATCGTGCCCACCGCCAAGTTCCTCGACGCCAGCTTTCAGAACTGGACGCGTCAGGGCGGCGGAATCACCGGATCGGTGGTTCTGCCGATCAAGCCCGGCAGCGCGATCGGCCCGATCCGTGCGGCCTACGAGGCGCTGCTGGCCGCCAATCCCGACTGGGATCAGCGCACCGGCGCGCTGCAGGTCTCCGAAGCCCAGGTCGGCTCGATCGAGCTCAAACTGGTGATGAGCGCCGCCGGCCCCACCGCGCTCGGCCGCCTGCGCCCCGCGCTGCGCGAAGCCATGCTCGAATGGCTGCGCGAACACATGCCCGAGGCGCTGTGCGACGAGGTCTAGGCCACCGCGCTCGGTAATCCGGGTCTACCCGTGCTTCTTCTCCCGCACCGGCATCACCATTCCCGGTGCGACAAAGCCGATCTGCTGAGCGGTAACCTCGGCGGCGCGCTTTTTCAGTTCGCCTTTCATCTTGAGGTACTCGGCCTCCATTTCGGCTGAGACGGTGGCGCGCGAATCCGCCAGCGCCTCGGCAAAGTCGGCGGCGTTGACCTTGTCGGCCTTGCCGTGGGTGCGGCGGATGGCGTTCATCCCGGCGCGGCGGGTCAAATCCTCCAGATCGGCGCCGGTAAAGCGTTCGGCCTGGGCGGCCACGGCCTCCAGATCGACGTCCTTGGCCAGCGGCATCTTGGCGGTGTGGATCCCCAGGATATGCGCGCGGCCCTTGGCATCGGGTGTGCCGACATAGATCAACTCGTCCAGCCGGCCGGGGCGCAGCAGCGCCGGATCGACCAGCCCGGGGCGGTTGGTCGCCCCGATCAGGACCACGCTGGACAGTTCCTCCATCCCGTCCATTTCGGCCAGGATGGTGTTGACCACGCGCGCCGTCACCTGCGGCTCGTTGCCGCTGGTGCCGCGGGCGGGGACCAGGCTGTCAATCTCGTCGATGAAGATCACGCAGGGGGCGACCTGCCGGGCGCGCGCAAACAGCCGGCTGATCTGCTGCTCGCTCTCACCGTACCATTTGGAAAGGAGGTCGCTCGACTTGATCGAGATGAAGTTGGCCTCGCTTTCCTTGGCGACCGCCTTGGCCAGCAGGGTCTTGCCGGTGCCGGGCGGGCCATAGAGCAGGAACCCCTTGGCCGGACGGATGCCCAGGCGGCGGAAGGCGTCGGGGTTCTTGAGCGGCAGTTCGACCCCTTCCTTCAGCTTTTCCTGCGCCTCGTCCGCGCCGCCGACGTCGGCCCAGCCGACATTGGGGACCTGCACCATCACTTCACGCATCGCCGAAGGCTGGACGCGTTTCAGCGCCGAGAGGAAATCCTCGCGGGTGACGGTCAGGTTTTCCAGCACGTCGGCGGGGATGGTCTGCGCCTCCAGATCGAGCTGGGGCATGATCCGCCGTACCGCATCCATCGCCGCTTCGCGCGCCAGCGCCCCCAGATCCGCCCCGACGAAGCCGTGGGTGGTGCGGGCCAGCTCGTCCAGATCAACGCCTTCGGCCAGCGGCATCCCGCGGGTATGGATCCCCAGGATCTCGCGGCGGCCTTTGTCGTCGGGCACGCCGACCACGATTTCGCGATCGAACCGGCCGGGACGGCGCAGCGCCTCGTCGATCGCATCGGGGCGGTTGGTGGCGGCGATGACCACGATGTTGGATCGCGCCTGGAGCCCGTCCATCAGCGTCAGCAGCTGGGCGACCAACCGCTTTTCCGCTTCGCCCGGCGTGCCGGAACGCTTGGGGGCGATCGAATCGATCTCGTCGATGAAGACGATCGAAGGGCTGGCCTTGGCCGCTTCCTCGAACACCTCGCGCAGGCGCCGCTCGCTCTCGCCATAGGCCGATCCCATGATCTCAGGCCCGTTGATGGTGAAGAAGCTGGCCTCGCTCTCGTTCGCCACGGCGCGGGCCAGGCGGGTCTTGCCGGTCCCCGGAGGCCCATGGAGCAGCACCCCCTTGGGCGGATCGACGCCGAGGCGCGTGAACAGTTCCGGATAGCGCAGCGGCAGTTCGACCATTTCGCGCAGCTGGCGGATCGTATCGCCCATCCCGCCGACGTCGTCATAGTTGACATCGCCGCGGCTGCCGCGCGCTTCCTCGAACTCCTCGCGCAGCTCGACCTCGGTATCCTCGTCGATGTGGACGATGCCCTTGGGCACGGTCGAAACTACGGTCAGGCGGATCTGGGTCAGCGCAAAGGCCGGGGCGTTGAACATCCGCGCCACTTCGGGCGGCATGTCGCGCACCTGGGTCTGACCAGTGGTAGCGACCAGATCGCCGGCCACCAGCGGCCGCTGAAAGAAGTTGCGCTTGAGCGCCTGGCCCGGCCCCTGCAACCGCATTTCGCGCTGGGCCGGGGCGAAGATCACCCGCTGGGCAGGGCGCGATTCGGCCTTGGCCACCTGGACGTGATCGCCCGATCCGACCTCGGCATTGGCGCGCTGCAACCCGTCGAGCCGGATCACGTCGAGCCCTTCGTCTTCCGGATAGGCCAGCACGACCCGCGCCGCAGTGGGCCGCTTGCCGGTGATTTCGACAATATCCCCCTCGGTCACGCCGAGCGCGGCCAGCGCCGATTTGGGCATGCGGGCAATGCCCTGGCCGCTTTCTTCCTGTCGCGCCGCTGCAACCTGCAGCTTCACCGCCTTGTTCTTCACGGCGCTGTCTTCGCCATCGGCCATCGATTGGTTCCTGCTTGCGGTCCGGGGATCGGGACCGGCGAGGCAGCAAAGCTAGGAACTGCCGCTCCGGAATGCAAACCGCACCGTGCGCGGCGCCATTCGGACGCGAAAAAAAGGCCCGGTCGTTGCCGACCGGGCCTATGAAAGTTTTGGGAGAGGATGCCTGAAAGGCAGGCTCTAAATGCCGATCGGGCGGAAATTGTGCAAGTGCGAAAAGCGCATTGTTGATTGCGTAATTTGCAAGTGCCGTTCACTTTTGCGCAAGAGTGATGGAATTTCAGCCAAAACTTGCCTCGGAAGTCGTACCTCACCGCACGCCAGCCATCATGCCACCCGCCTGATTGTTGCAATGCAGCAGTCGGCGCGCTGCGGATCAGTGCGCCAGCAGCAGCGGCGGAAAGCCCGGCTCGTCCAGAAAATAGCGCGTCACTCCGCCGAACAGGAACTCGCGCACCCGGCTATGACCAAAGGCGCCCATGACCAGCAGCTGCGCGCCCAGCCGGGTAACGGCTTCGGCCAGGGTCTCTTCGATCGAAAGGCCGCGCTCCAGCTCGGTCAGTTCGGCCTTGATGCCGTGGCGCGAGAGATAGCGGAGCGCATCGGTCGGCGGAAAACCAGCCGGCTTGTCGGTCAGCACGGTGAGCAGATGGACCGCTTCGCAGCCCTGAAGCAGCGGTATGGCGCCGCGCAGGGCCTGGGCCGCTTCGTCGCCCCCGTCCCACGCGATGCAGGCGACGGCCAGCGGCAGCGCCAGTTCGGCCCGATCCGGCAACGCCAGCACCGGGCACCGCGCCGACACTGCCAGATCCCCGGCATAGCCGCAGCTGCGCGACACGACCGCCAGATCGGCCAGCCGGGCCGCCGAAGCCATCGCCTCGACCGGCTGAGCTTCGAACTGGGCAACATCGAAGGGTACGTCGTCGTTTTGCAGCCGCTGGGCCACCGTCTTGGCCAATGCGTCGTCTTCGGCCAGCGCTGCTTCCAGAGCCTCGCGGGCGACAAAGGTTCCGCCGTAGGGGTCAACCGTGACAAACCGGTCGACCGGGGTGTCGATCACCAGCGTGATGTGCCCGGCCAGAGCCCGGGCGATGCCCATTGCGGTATCGAGCCGGGCCGCCATTCCAGAATCGCGGCCTGCCTGCACTAGGATCGAACGCATCGCCTTTCTCCCTTCGGGCACGATGCTGCACTACATCCGCGGGTTTGGCCATGACATGAGTCAATTGGCCCGCGGCGCTTGCAGGCTCAGCCGCAATGCGCCACGGACTTTGGTCGGTCTCACACAGGGGTGCCCAATGAATCAGCGGAACTTCGATGCGGTGATCTTCGACTTCGGAGGGGTCATCACCGCATCGCCATTCGAGGCGTTCAACGTGCTTGAGGCAGAGCGGGGGCTGCCGGCCGAATTCATCCGCTCCGTCAATGCCGCCAACCCCGACAGCAACGCCTGGGCCCGGTTCGAACGCGCTGAGATCGACGCCCGGACATTCGACGTCCTGTTCGAGGCCGAAGCCGAAGCGCTGGGGCATCCGCTGGAGGGGCGGGCAGTTCTGGCGGTGCTGTCCGGCGCGATCCGCCCGGCGATGGTCACGGCGCTCGATCAGCTCGCGGCGGCGGGCCTGCGGCTGGGCTGCATCACCAACAATGTGCCCGCCGGGCACGGCGCGGGCATGGCCCGCAGCGGCGATGCCAGAGATGCCTACGAACAGGTCTTTGCCCGGTTCGAACATACCATCGAAAGCAGCAAGGCCGGGCTGCGCAAGCCCGATCCGCGGATCTACCTGATGATGTGCGAAAGGTTGGGGCTGAAACCGGCGCGGTGCGTGTACCTCGACGATCTGGGGATCAACTGCAAACCGGCGGCCGCGCTGGGCATGGCGGCGATCAAGGTAACCAGCGGCGAGCAGGCGCTGGCGGATCTGGGAGCGGTGTTGGGACTGGCGCTTGGTTAGCACTTGCGTTTGGTGCAAGCAGACCGGCGTTTGTTGCAATTGCCACCGCCCTGCGCTTCACATAGCGGCGCAAGCTTCGCCACCTGGGAGCAGTCATGGACAAGATCTACCCCGATGCAAACGCCGCGCTCGACGGCCTGCTGCGCGACGACCTGCTGATCGCCTGCGGCGGGTTCGGTCTGTGCGGCATTCCCGAACGGCTGCTCGACGCAGTGCGCGATTCGGGGGTCAAAGACCTGACCTTCGCCAGCAACAATGCGGGCATCGACAACGAAGGCATCGGCAAGCTGCTGCGCACGCGGCAGGTAAAGAAGATGATCAGCTCCTACGTGGGTGAGAACAAGGAGTTCGAGCGCCAGTACCTGTCGGGCGAGCTGGAGGTCGAATTCTGCCCCCAGGGCACCCTGGCCGAGCGGATGCGCGCCGGCGGGGCGGGCATTCCCGGCTTCTACACCAAGACCGGAGTCGGCACGCTGGTGGCCGAGGGCAAGGAGAGCAAGGTCTTCGGCGGTGAGGAATATATCCTCGAAGCCGGGATCTTCGCCGATCTGGCGCTGGTCAAGGCGTGGAAGGCGGACGAAACCGGCAACGTCGTGTTCCGCAAGACCGCCCGCAATTTCAACCAGCCCGCGGCGACCTGCGGCAAGGTCTGCGTGGTCGAGGTGGAAGAGATTGTGCCCATCGGCAGCCTCGATCCCGATTGCATCCACCTGCCCGGGGTCTACGTCCAGCGGCTGGTCTGCGGCGCGCCCTATGACAAGAAGATCGAATTCCGCACCACTCGCACCACGGATATGGGCTGATGACCACGCACGATCACATCGCCGCAGGCTGGTCCCGTGACCAGATGGCTGCCCGCGCCGCGCAGGAGCTGCGCGATGGCTATTACGTCAACCTGGGGATCGGCATTCCCACGCTGGTCGCCAACCATGTCCCCGCCGGGATGACCGTGACCTTGCAGAGCGAAAACGGGATGCTCGGCATCGGCCCCTTCCCGACAGAGGACCAGGTCGATGCCGACCTGATCAACGCGGGCAAGCAGACGATCAGCGAGCTGCCGCATTCGGCCTATTTCGACAGCGCCGCCAGCTTTGCGATGATCCGCGGCGGCAAGATCGACCTGACCGTGCTGGGGGCGATGGAGGTGGCCGAAAACGGCGACATCGCCAACTGGATGATCCCGGGCAAGATGATCAAGGGCATGGGCGGGGCGATGGATCTGGTCGCCGGGGTCAAGAAGATCATCGTGGTGATGGAGCACTGCGCCAAGGACGGCGGCGCGAAGTTCATTCCGGCCTGCACGCTGCCGCTGACCGGCCGGAATGTGGTGGATATGGTGATCACCGATCTCGCGGTGTTCCAGCGGCCCGATCACGCCAGCCCGTTCCGGCTGATCGAACTGGCGCCAGGGGTGACGGCCGAGGAAGTGGCGGCCAAGACTACGGCGCGCTACGAGAGCTAACAGGGTTCGCGCAGAGACGCAGAGAGAGCAGAGACCGCAGAGGAGCCGGACTTGCGGCGAAGCCGCTCTGGAAATTGGCGTTTCATGAGCAAGTAGCCAGCTAACTGAACTGCGCCTGCGGCGCAGATACGTCTCTGCGTTCTCTGCTCTCTCTGCGTCTCTGCGCGAACCAATTGGTCGCTTGCGGCAACCTATCGCCGTTGCCATGATCGCCTTCCAACCCGGAGAGCCACATGGACAACAAGGTCTGCCGCCTCACAGCTTGCGAATTTCCGCTGTTCGCCTTCAGCCATTGCCGCGACGTGGTGGTGGCGGTCAGCAAGGCGGGCGGGTTCGGCGTGCTGGGGGCGACCCGCTTTACCCCCGACCAGCTGGAAGAAGAGCTGGCGTGGATCGATGCCCATATCGAGGGCGCACCCTATGGCGTGGACGTGCTGGTCCCCGAAACGATCGACCCGCAGGTGGCCGGACTTTCCGACAATGCCCAGCGCGCCGAAGCGATTTCCGATGCGCACCGCGCCTTCACCGCGGGCCTGCTGGGCCAGTACGGGATCGACATCGCGCCAGAGGCCGTGGTCCGCTATGAAGGGCGGGCCGGGATCACGCCGGAAAACGGCTATGCGCAAATGGAAGTCGCCTTTCGCCACCCGATCCGCCTGATCGCCAACGCGCTGGGGATCGCCCCGCCGCGGATGATCGAAGAGGGCAAGGCGCGCGGGGTGCCGGTGGCCGCACTGGTGGGTGCGAAGGAGCACGCGCTGCGCCAGGCCGCGGCCGGGGTCGATATCATCGTCGCCCAGGGCGGCGAGGCGGGCGGGCACTGCGGCGAGGTTTCGACCCTGGTGCTGATCCCCGAAGTGGTCAGGGCGCTGAAGCAGGCCGGGCAGGATATACCGGTGCTGGCCGCCGGCGGGATCATGACCGGCAGTCAGATGGCGGCGATGATGGCCACCGGGGCGCAAGGGGCCTGGACCGGCTCGGTCTGGCTCGCCACCACCGAGGCCGAAACCAGCGAAGCCTTCCGCGACAAGATGATTGCCGCGCGCAGCCGCGATACCGTGCGCAGCCGCAGCCGTACCGGCAAACCCGCCCGCCAGCTCAAGACCGCCTGGCACGAGGCCTGGGACGGAGCGGACAGCCCAGGCGCTCTGCCGATGCCGCTGATGGGGATGGTTTCCGAACCCAGTTTCCAGACGATCGAGAAGGCCGTGCTGGGCGGCAACGATCAGGCCCGCGATCTGGTCTCGTACTTCGTCGGGCAGGGGGTGGGGCTGGTCGAACAGGTCCGCAGCGCCAAGGCGGTGGTGCACGATTTTCGTGAGGAGTTCGTCGAAGCCGTGTTAGGACTCGGTCACATTCTGGAGTGACCCCTGCGTGTTTGCGTCCCTTGCCTTCCGTGAGCGTTACCTGGACGTTCTGGCCTCGATCTACATCTACAACGAATTTCGCGGCTACACCTCGCTCGACCGGGTGCTGGAGGCGGTGCGGCTGCGTTGCCCGGACGAGCCAGACTTTCAGCACGAGATCGAAAAACACCGCGCCGACGAGGAAAAACACTACCACATGTTCCGCCGCTGGTTTGAGCGGCAGGGGCGGATGCCGTTAAGGGTCGATTCCGGGGTCGGTCACATCGACCGCTTCATCCAGTGGGTTTTCCATTGCACGATCGAGGAGCTCGACACCGGCGCGATCGTAGCCGCGCCCGAGGAATTCGAACGGCTGTGCCGGGTCATCATGCTGACCGAGCAGCGCGGTTATCGCCAGGTCGAGATCATCCTCAAGAACCGGCTGATCATGTCCGACCCGGTGATGAAGAAGATCTTCGAGATCGTCCACAAGGACGAGCCCGACCATTTCCTGCCCTACCAGAACTGGCTGGAGCGCCAGGGCCGGGCGACCGCGAAATGGAACGAGCGCGCGGCCGACTGGTGCATCCACAAGGTGCTCATGCTGGTCAAGCTGCCGGCGCTGTTCCTCGATGCCGGACGGCCGCGAATGGAACGCTGGCCGGACGAGGATCAGGTGGCCAACGCCGCTTGACCGCCACCCATGTGCGCTTAGGCTGGCGCGGATGAACTACACGCTGATCACCGCCAACCGGAACTATTCAAGCTGGTCCTTGCGGCCGTGGCTGCTGATGAAGGCGCTGGGCATCCCCTTTGAGGAACGGTTCGAACCCTTCGCCAAGCCGGATAACTATCCCGATTTCCGGGCGTTTTCGCCCAGCGGGCAGGTGCCGGTGCTGCTATACGGCGAGCGCAAGGTATGGGATTCGCTGGCGATTACGCTGTATCTGGCGGACCGCCACCAGGGTATCTGGCCCGAGGATCCGTCGGCGCGGGCCTTCGCCCAGTGCATCGTCGCCGAAATGCACGGCGGGTTCGGGCATCTCCGGAACGACTGCACGATGAACGTCGGCGTCCGGGTGCGGCCCAAGCCGATGAGCGAAGGGTTGCAACGCAACGTGACGCGGGTCCGCGAGATATTCGAGTTCGGGCTGGAACGCTTTGGCGGCCCGTGGCTTGCGGGCGCAGAGTTCAGCGCGGCCGACGCGTTCTACGCCCCCGTAGCCTTTCGTGTGCGCACCTATGAGCTGGATGTCGGCACGGGCCAGGCCTGGGTCAACCACGTGCTGGCCCATCCCGCCATGCGTGATTGGGAAGACCAGGCATTGGCCGAAACCTGGCGCGAGGAGACGCACGAAGCCGAACTGGCCGCCACCGGAACGATCACGGCCGATTACCGCCGATAGCGCCGCCCGGTTGAGGCGGAGCGGGCCTTCCTAGCCCAGCGCCGCCTTCAGGTCTTCGACCAGATCGAGCCGCTCCCACGGGAACAGGTCGCCCACGGCCTTGCGGCCGAAGTGGCCATAGGCGGCAGTCTGGCGGTAGATCGGCTTGTTGAGGCCCAGGTGGGTGCGGATCGCGCGCGGGGTCAGTCCGCCCAGTTTGGGCATGGCGAGCAGCGCGGCTTCGATCCTGTCGTCGCCGACCGTGCCGGTCTCATGCGTATCGACATAGAGCGACAGCGGCTTTGACACCCCGATCGCGTAGGCGAGCTGAATGGTGCAGCGCGTCGCGAGGCCTGCCGCAACGATGTTCTTGGCGAGGTAGCGGGTGATGTAGGCCGCCGAGCGGTCGACCTTGGTCGGGTCCTTGCCGCTGAACGCGCCGCCGCCGTGCGGCGCCGCGCCGCCGTAGGTATCGACGATGATCTTGCGCCCGGTCAGGCCAGCGTCACCATCGGGACCGCCAATTTCAAAGCTGCCGGTCGGGTTGATGTGATACTCGGTTTCGCGCAGCAGCACCGGCGGGATCACTTCGGAAACGATCCGCTTCACATAAGCGTGCAGCTCGGCTTCCTTGTCACCCTCGTCATAGCCCGCGGCGTGCTGGGTGGAAACCACCACCGCAGTGGCGGCGACCGGCAGGCTGCCTTCGTAGCGCAGGGTTACCTGGCTCTTGGCGTCCGGCTCAAGGAACGGCGCGGCGCCCGAATGACGATCGGCCGCCATGCGTTCCAGGATCTTGTGGCTGTAATAGAGCGTGGCCGGCATCAGATCGGGGGTTTCGTCGGTGGCATAACCGAACATGATGCCCTGATCCCCGGCGCCTTCGTCCTTGTTGTCGCTTGCATCGACGCCCTGCGCGATATGGGCCGACTGCCCGTGCAGGCGGTTGATGAATTCGAACTTTTCCCAGTGGAAGCCGTCCTGCTCATAACCGATTTCGCGCACGGTCTTGCGCACCGTGGCTTCGATCTCTTCGGTTGCACCGGGCGCCCACTGGCCGTTTTCGAACACGCCCTTGCAGCGAATTTCCCCGGCGAGCACCACCAGCTGGGTGGTGGTCAGCGTTTCGCAGGCGATCCGCGCTTCGGGATCCTTTGACAGGAACAGATCGACGATCGCGTCGGAAATCTGGTCCGCAACCTTGTCGGGATGGCCTTCGGAAACGCTTTCGGAGGTGAAGAGATAGTCGCTGCGCATTGTTCAATCCGATATAAAGAAAGCTTTATGTCCGCGCTTTACTCTGCCCGGCGGCGCGACGCAACCAGACTTGCGACAAGAAGAACTATACCCCAGCCAAGCGCCAGCAGATTGCCCATCCGCGCAAACAGGGTGGGCGGGGCGGGCGGCGGGATCAGGCCGTCGATCCGTCCGGCCTGATGGCGCGGAACGAACTGGCGGACCACGCCGCGGGCATCGATCACCGCGCTGATCCCGGTGGTGGTGGCGCGCAGCACCGGCAGGCCTTCCTCGATCGCGCGCAGCCGCGCCTGGGCGAGATGCTGGGGCGGACCCCAGGCCCCGAACCAGCCGTCGTTCGACGGGTTGAACAGGAATTCGGGGCGATCGGCACGGTCGACCACCTGGCCGGAAAATACGATTTCATAACAGACCTGCATTCCGACCCGGCCCCAGGCGCCAAGGTCGAGCGTCTGCGGCCCCGGTCCGGGCCAGAAGTCGATCGCGCCCGGCACCAGCCGCGACAGCCCCAGCGGGGTCAGCAGCGCACGCATCGGCAGGTATTCGCCATAAGGCACCAGATGGGCCTTGGCATAGGACGCACGGATCGTGCCACTGGCATCCAGCGCGGTCACCGCGTTGCGCGCGCCCGCAGCAGTGTCGCCGCGAATCTCCAGATCGACCGCGCCGGTCAGCAGCAGCCCGCCCGGCGCGACGGCCCGGCCCAGACGCCGCCGGGCCAGCACCGGATCGGCGGCGAAGGTGTCCAGATAATAGCGATCAGGATAGCCTTCGCGCAGGTAATCGGGAACGCCGCTTTCCGGCCACAGCAGCAGCCGGGTCTGGCCCGGGCGCAGCGGGTTGGACAGGCGGGCGAGGCGCCGGAAATTGGCTTCGAAGAAGGCCGGGTCGTTAAGCTGCTCTTGAGCGATATTGGGCTGCACCAGCGTGAAGCGGCGCGTCCCCTCGGGCCGGGCATCGCCATGCGGCATCAGCATCAGCGCTGCGGGCAGCAACACCAGCGCCGCGCCGCGCAGGTCAGCCTTGCCGCGCCGTGCCGCAATCAGCCAGGCCCCGGCCAGCATCACCACGATCCCCGACAGGGCATAGGTGCCCATCCACGGGAGCACTGCCGCCAGGCCGGGCCGCGCGAACGGACCCAGCGCCACGGCGGCCAGGGGATTCCAGGCAAAGCCGGAGAACATCCAGCTGCGCAGCCACTCGGTCAGAATCCAGCACGCGGCCAGGCTGGTCACCAGGGCGCCGTAATTGGTCCGGCCAAGGCGCCGAGCGATCAGCGCGGCCAGCGCGGGATAGACCGCCAGATAACAGGCGAGCAGCACCACCGCGATCCAGCCCAGCCAGGCTGGCATCGCTGCCTGATAGGTGAAGGCTGTGGCGATCC
>JABFRE010000102.1 GCA_013141325.1 Novosphingobium sp. | reverse complement strand
TGAAGCCGATGAACTGCCCGGCCCACGTGCTGATCTTCCGTCAGGGGATCAAAAGCTACCGCGACCTGCCCTTGCGGATCGTGGAGAACGGCTGCTGCCACCGCAACGAGCCGCACGGCGCGCTGCACGGGCTGATGCGGGTGCGCCAGTTCACCCAGGACGACGGCCACATCTTCTGCCGCGAAGACCAGATCGTCGGCGAAGTGCGCAATTTCTGCGAACTGGCGGACCGCGTCTACCGCGACTTCGGCTTCACCTATGCGGTCAAGCTGGCGCTGCGCCCCGACCAGCGGTTTGGCAGCGACGCCGACTGGGACAAGGCCGAACAGGAGCTGCGCCAGGCGGTGATCGACGCCGGGCTCGCCACCGAAGAATACGGCTGGGAGGAACTCCCCGGCGAAGGCGCGTTCTATGCCCCCAAGCTCGAATGGCACCTGACCGACGCGATCGGGCGGACCTGGCAGGTCGGCACGATCCAGTCCGACCGCGTCCTGCCCGAACGGCTGGATGCGAGCTATATCGGCGAGGACGGCGAAAAGCACCGCCCGGTCATGCTCCACCGCGCGATCTTCGGGTCCTACGAACGCTTCATCGGGATCCTGATCGAACACTATGCCGGCAAGCTGCCGGTCTGGCTGGCCCCAACCCAGGCGGTGGTGGCGACGATCGTCTCCGACGCCGATGGCTATGCCGCCACGGTGGCTGACCAGCTCGGGGCGGCGGGGATCCGGGTCGAGAGCGATCTGCGCAACGAAAAGATCAACTACAAGGTGCGCGAACACTCGCTCAAGAAGGTTCCGCACCTGCTGGTGGTGGGCAAGCGCGAGGCCGAGGAAGGCACCGTGGCCCTGCGCACGCTGGGGGCCGAACACCAGAAGGTGATGCCGCTGGCCGAGGCGATCGCGCTGCTGAAGAGCGAAGCGAATCCGCCGGATTTGCGTTAGTTGTTCGGTCTTTCGCCGGAGCAGCTTGCCCTCGCCCTGCTTGCCACGCTGGCTGCGGCTTTCGTGCGCGGACTGGCGGGGTTCGGGATGGCGATCCTGCTGGTGCCGGTGCTGGGACTGGCGGTTCCCCCGCGTGAGGCGGTGGTGGTGGCCAACTGGCTGGGGCTGCTGATCGGTCTGGTCGGGCTGAGGGCGATCATCGGCCAGAGCGAGCGCAGTGCCTTCACGATTTCCGCGCTGGCTGTGCTGGCGACGCCGCTGGGGGTGTGGCTGCTGGCGGTGACCGAACCGGCGCTGGCCCGGCTGCTGATCGCGCTGATTGCGCTGGGCTCGTTCGTGCTGGTGCTGCTCCCCAAACGGACTGCAGAACACCTGCCGGGCGCGGCGGAAACGGGGGCAACCGGGCTGATGTCGGGCGTGCTGACCGGGTTTGCCGGGATGCCCGGGCCGCCGGTGGTGCCCTATTACCTGCGCCGGGCGATCCCGCCGCAGCTGGCCCGGGCCTCGATGATGACGATCTTTCTGGCGACTTCGGCGGCGGGGGTTGTGTCGGCGCTCGCACTCAAGGTGGCGACCTGGCGCGAGCCGGCGTTGGCCGGGGCGCTGTTTCCGGCGGTGCTGCTGGGCAACTGGCTGGGTCACAAGGCGTTCGGCCGGATCGGCGACGCGGCGTGGCGGGCCTTTACCGGGGCAGTGCTGGGGGTGTCAGCGCTCGCCGCGCTGTGGCGGCTCGTGCAGGGGTAGTTCAAGCCATCGACGGGTGTCGATGGCGTACCGCGCTAAAGCGAGGCCATGAAGGCTTTGTTGGCCAGGCACACGGTGCTGGCCGCCGCCGCCGGGGCGAACAGCCCGGCACCGATCAGCGCCAGCGCGCAGGTATAGACCAGCACCCGCCGCACCGCTTCGGGCGGCAGCTGCCGGGCCTGCTGGGCGGCAAGGGAAAGCGCAATCGCCATGGTGCCAGAATGCGCCCGAAATATTTACCGAATGGTAAATTGATCGAAATCGTTGTCCGTCGCGGCAGGGTGCTGCCTTATCCGGCCGGGTGGATCGGCAGGAGACGGCACGGTGGGGCAGGAAATCGCGGCAGCAGGCTTCGAACCGCGCGACTTTGCCGCGTTCCGCGCGCGGCTGGAGGCGGAGACCGCGCTGCTGGGCCAGACCTGGCACGCGGGCGGGTTTTCGGATACCGGACCGATGGCGGGGTTCGAGCTTGAGGCCTGGCTGGTTGATCGCAACCTCTATCCCGCGCCCCACAACCAGAGCTTCCTCGCCCGGCTGAACGATCCGCTGGTCGTTCCCGAACTCTCGCGCTTCAATATCGAAATCAACGGCGAGCCCCAGCCACTGGCGGGCAACGGACTTGCCCGTCTGGAAACCGGGCTGGCGGCCAGCTGGCGGCGCTGCGTCGCCAATGCCCACTTGGACGTCGATACCGCCGTGGCGATCGGCACCCTGCCGACCTTGCGCGATCGTGATCTGACTCTGGCCAACATGACCCCGTCGAACCGCTACGCCGCTCTCAACACCGAACTGGCCCGCCAGCGTGGCGGCAAGCTGGTGCGGATCGACATCGCCAGCGCCTTCCCCGGCGGCGGCCATCTGCGCTCCACCCACGCCGACGTCATGCTGGAGGCGGCGACGACCTCGTTCCAGCTGCACCTGCAGGTTCCCGCGTCCGAGATCATCCAGACCTTCAACGCCTCGCTGGCGCTGTCGGCGCCGCTGGTGGCAATCGCGGCAAATTCGCCGTTCCTGTTCGGCAAGGCGCTGTGGCACGAAACGCGGATCGCGGTGTTCGAGGCTGCGTTCGAGGATGCGCCGGTCGACGGCACCGAGCGCCGGGTCAGTTTCGGCAGCGGCTATCTGGAGGCGGAGGCAACCGCACCGTTCGCGGAAAATCTGGCCAGGTTCCCGCCCTTGCTTCCGATTCTGGACGATGCCCCGCTCAGCCGTTTTGCATGCCTGCGGCTCCACAACGGCACAATCTGGCGCTGGAACCGGCTGCTGGTCGGCTTCGATCCCGATGACACGCCGCACCTCCGGATCGAACAGCGGGTGATGCCGGCCGGACCCAGCATCATCGACATGCTGGCGAATGCCGCATTCTATTACGGCGCGGTGCACATGCTCGCCCGGCGTCCGCTCAAGGTCGAGCGCGCCTTGCCGTTCGCGGCGGCGCGGGCCAACTTCTACGCCGCGGCGCGCCACGGGCTGGATGCCGAGGTGCAGTGGCTCGACGGGCGATGCGTGCCGATGCGCGCGGTGCTGGCCGGCCTGGTGCCGTTGGCGCGCGAAGGGCTGGACCGGTTGGGGGTCGATCCGGCGCTCAGCGGACACTACCTGGGCGTGATTGCACAGCGTCTGGCCTCCGGGCGGACCGGGGCCGCCTGGCAGCTGGCCCACCACGCCCGCTACGGCGATCTGTTCCGGCTGACCGCCGAGTATCTCGAGCATCAGCGCAGCGGTGCGCCGGTCCACCAATGGGCGGTGTGACGCGGCCCGTCATGCTGCGCCGCCCCAAATGAATTGGCCCGCCACGCGAAAGGGGCGCGTGACGGGCCAAACTTCCTCCCCAGGAAGTCAGTGGGCGGGCGTTACGCCGCGAACTGGTTCATCGTGTTGTGCTCGCCTCCGGCCTTGAGCGCGGCTTCGCCGGCGAAGTATTCCTTGTGGTCGTCGCCAATGTCGCTGCCGCTCATGTTCTGGTGCTTGACGCAGGCGATACCCTGGCGGATTTCCTGGCGCTGGACGTTCTTGACGTAGCCAAGCATGCCCTGATCGCCGAAGTATTCCCTGGCCAGATTGTCGGTGCTGAGCGCCGCGGTGTGATAGGTCGGCAGGGTGATCAGGTGGTGGAAGATCCCTGCCTGCGCTGCCGCGTCCTTCTGGAAGGTGCGGATCCGCTCGTCGGCTTCGATGGCCAGCGCGGTGGTGTCATAGTCGACACTCATCAGCTTGGCCCGGTCATAGGCCGACACGTCCTTGCCCGCTTCTGCCCAGGCGTCGAACACCTGCTGGCGGAAGTTGAGCGTCCAGTTGAAGCTGGGCGAGTTGTTGTAGACCAGCTTGGCGTTGGGAATGACTTCCCGGATACGCGAAACCATTCCGCCGATCTGACCGATGTGCGGCTTTTCGGTTTCGATCCACAGCAGGTCCGCCCCGTTCTGCAGGGACGTGATGCAATCGAGTACGCAGCGATCTTCACCGGTGCCGGCACGGAACTGGAACAGGTTGCTGGGCAGCCGCTTGGGACGCACCAGCGTGCCGTCGCGGCTGATCAGCACGTCGCCGTGACCTAGGGTGGCGGGATCGACCTCTTCGCAATCGAGGAAGCTGTTGTACTGATCGCCGATGTCGCCCTTTTCGCGGGTATAGGCGATCTGCTTGGTCAGCCCGGCGCCCAGCGAATCGGTGCGGGCAACGATCACGCCGTCGTCCACGCCCAGTTCCATGAAGGCATAGCGCACGGCGCGGATCTTCGCGAGGAAGTCCTCGTGCGGCACGGTCACCTTGCCGTCCTGGTGGCCGCACTGCTTTTCGTCCGAGACCTGGTTCTCGATCTGGATGCAGCAGGCACCCGCCTCGATCATCTTCTTGGCCAGCAGATAGGTCGCCTCGGCATTGCCGAACCCGGCGTCGATATCGGCAACGATCGGCACGACATGGGTTTCAAAACCGTCGATCTTCGCCTGGACCTGCTTGGCCTTGACTTCGTCCCCCGCAGCGCGGGCGGCGTCGAGATCGCGGAACAGCATGCCCAGTTCACGGGCATCGGCCTGGCGCAGAAAAGTGTACAGTTCTTCGATCAGCGCCGCGACGCTGGTCTTTTCGTGCATCGACTGATCGGGCAGCGGACCAAATTCGCTGCGCAGCGCCGCGACCATCCAGCCCGAGAGGTAAAGGTAGCGCCCCTTGGTGGTGCCGAAGTGCTTCTTGATGGAGATCAGCTTCTGCTGGCCGATGAAGCCGTGCCAGCAACCCAGCGACTGGGTGTAGGCGGCCGGATCGGCGTCATAGGCAGCCATGTCGGCACGCATGATCGTGGCGGTATGGCGCGCGATGTCGAGCCCGGTCCGGAACCGGTTCTGCAGCCGCATCCGGGCGACGCTTTCGGCGTCGATCCCGTTCCAGGAGTCCTGGGTGGCGATCTGCTTGTCCGCTTCGGCAAGGGTCTGCTGGTAAGTCATCGGCGTGGTCCTTCGTGGGGAGCGCCCCGCAGGGCGTCGCTGTCGGAACGGGCATGCCGCCTTTGCTGCACTGCGAAAAGATCGCACGGAGTCGCGTTGTAAAGCCTTACAACTTTTCCTTGTAAAGTTGTACAGATATGACAATGCTGCGGGTATGGCCGAATCCCGTCCGCTTTACCTTGGTCCGCGCCTGCGGCGTCTGCGCCGCGAACTGGGGCTGACCCAGCAGGCAATGGCCGGTGACCTTGGCGTTTCGCCCAGCTATGTGGCGTTGCTCGAACGCAACCAGCGGCCGCTGACAGCCGATCTGCTGCTGCGCCTGGCCAAATCCTACCGGCTCGATCTGGCCGATTTTGCGGGCGAAGATGGCGAGGATCTGGCCCGCCAGCTGACCCAGTTGCTGCGCGACCCGCTGTTTGCCGACATCGCCTTGCCCGCGCTGGAAATCGCCGACATCGCCTCATCGTTTCCCGGCGTCGGCGAGGCGCTGCTGCGGCTGCACGGGGCCTACACCCGCGAGCAGCGGGCCTTGGCCGAGCAGCGCGATGCGCCCGGCGCGGCGCTCGCCTCGGACCCGGTGGCCGAAGCGCGGCGGTTCGTCGCCGGGCGGCGCAACTATTTCCACGCGCTCGACAGCCGCGCCGAAGAGGTCGCCGCCGATGTCGCCCGCGCCGGATCGCTGGCGGAATGGCTGCGCAAGCAGCAGGGTCTGCGGGTGCGCTACCTGCCCCCCGACGTGATGATGGAGGCGCTGCGCCGGCACGACCGGCACAACAGCCAGCTGTTGATCGACGATACCCTCGATGCGCCCAGCCGCGCGTTCCAGATTGCCACCCACATCGCCTACACCGCGCTGCGCCGCGACATCGCCGCCAGCGTGGAAGGCGAGACCTTTGCCAGCCAGACTGCCGCCAGCCTCGTGCGCCGGGCACTGGCGGCCTATGGCGCGGCGGCGATCCTGATGCCTTACGATCGCTTTGCCCGGGCGGTAGAGGCGCGGGCCTACGATATCGAGGCGCTGAGCCGTCAGTTCGGCACCAGCTTTGAACAGGTGGCGCACCGCCTGACCACGCTGGGCCGGCCGGGGATGCTGCGGATTCCGTTCTTCTTCATCCGGGTCGATCCGGCCGGCAACGTGTCCAAGCGGCTGGACGGGGCGGGCTTTCCCTTCGCTGCGCACGGCGGCGGCTGTCCACTGTGGTCAGTCCATTCGGTCTTCCGCACGCCGGGAGAAATCGTCACCCAGTTCCTCGAACTGCCGGACGGGCAGCGCTTCTTCTCCATCGCCCGCACCGTTGAGGCGGGCGGGGGGAGCTGGGACCGCCCGCGCATTACCCGCGCGATTGCGCTCGCCTGCGCGGCGGAACACGCGCCGCAGCTGGTCTATGCTCTGGGGATCGATCCCAAGGGGGCAGCGGCCAGCCCGATCGGGGTGACCTGTCGACTCTGCAACCGCCCGGCCTGCGCCGCCCGCGCGGTGCCGCCAGTCGGGCGCGAGATCCTCGGCGACGATACCCGCCGGACGGTTGCCCCCTTCGCCTTCGACGAGGGCTAGAGCGGAGGCGGATTTCGTGGCATCGCGGGGTCATGGCTGGAATCGACCCCTCGCTGACCTTTCACCCGCTCGGCATGGCTGTGCTGACGATTTCCGATACGCGAGACGAAAGCACCGACACCTCGGGCGCGCTGCTCTGTGAGCGGCTGACCGGCGCGGGCCATCTGTTGCACGGCAGGGTGATCGTCCGCGACGATATTCCGGCGATCCGTGCCCAGATCGAAGCCTGGCTGGCGCGCGTCGAGATCGAGGTGATCCTGACCACTGGCGGCACCGGGTTTTCGCCGCGCGACAATACGCCCGAAGCCGTCAAGCCATTGCTACGGCGCGAGATGGACGGTTTTGCAGTCGCTTTCCAGACCAAGAGCCTGCAAACGGTCGGCGTGGCCGCGATGCAATCGCGTGCCTTTGCGGGCCAAGCCGGCGATGCCTTCATCTTCTGCCTGCCGGGATCGACCGGCGCCTGCCGCGATGCCTGGGACGGGCTGCTCGAGCTGGAGCTCGACAGCCGTCACAAGCCCTGCTCGCTCGCCGGAGCCCTGCCGCGGCTGCGCGACATCTGCGCATGATCGGCTTCGACGCCGCGCAAGCCCTGCTGGCCGAAGCGGTCACGCCGCTGGACAGCGAGCGCGTGTCGCTGGCCGCTGCGGCGGGACGGGTGCTGGCCGAACCGGTCCACGCCGCGCTGCCGTCACCCCGCCACGACGTTTCGGCGATGGATGGTTTTGCGGTGCGCGATGTCGATTCTGCACCCGGTGCCCGGCTGCGGCTGACCGGCGACAGCTATGCCGGCGGCTCGCCGCCTTCCGCTGTCGGGCCGGGCGAAGCAGTGCGGATCTTCACCGGCGCGCCGCTTCCGCCGGGCGCCGACCGGGTGATCGTGCAGGAAAACTGCGCGAGCGCCGACGGGTTCGTGACGCTTGCCCGCAGCTTTGGTCCCAGTCGGCATGTCCGCCATCGCGGCAGTGACTTTGTTGCGGGTGAACGGTTGCTCCCGGCCGGGCGGCGGCTTGATCCGCAGGCCATGGTCGCGCTGGCGGGGGCGGATCGGGCCGACGCACGCGTTCACCGCCGTCCGCGCTTTGCCCTGATTGCGACCGGCGACGAACTCGTCGCGCCCGGCAGTGCCGCGGCAAACCCGCAGGCGATCCCGGAGTCGGTCTCGTTCGGAGTGGCGGCATTGGCCGCCGCATACGGCGCCGAACCGGTCGCGCGCTACACCGGCACCGACGATCTGCCGGCGCTGGAGCGGATTGCGGCCGAGGCGCTGGGGCCAGCCGATCTGGTGGTGGTCACTGGCGGCGCGTCGGTCGGTGCGCGCGATTTCGCCAAGGCGATGTTCGCTCCGCACGGGCTGGACCTGCTGTTCGCCAGGGTTGCGATCAAGCCCGGCAAGCCGGTCTGGCTGGGCCGCGCCGAGGGGCGGTGGGTGCTGGGTCTGCCCGGCAATCCGACGTCAGCGCTGGTCACCGCGCGGCTGTTCCTGGCGCCGTTGCTGCTGGCCTTGCAAGGGCAGGCGCCCGGCGAAGCGCTCGAATGGATCGACCTGCCGCTGGCCGCACCGCTGGATCCGACCGGCGAGCGCGAGACCTTTGTTCGCGCCGCCTGGACCGCCGCCGGACTGCGGCCGCTAACCAATCAGGATTCGGGTGCCCAGGCCGCGCTTGCCGGAGCGGGGTGGCTGGTGCGCTGCCGTGCGGAGAGCCCTGAATGCCGCGCTGGCGAAACCGTGTCCGCGCTGCGGTTCTGATCGCCCGTCCGACCGCCCTCAGGCCGACGGCTGCGTCAATACTTCGGCGTGATCCGTCACGCAGCCTTTCGCGCAGTCTTCGCGTTCGGACCGAGCCTGTGCGGTCGCAGGCAGTTCGATAATCCGGTAGCCCAGCCCGCGAACCGTCTTGAACTGTTCCGGCCCGACCTTGCGACGCAGCCGGGCCATCTGGACCTCGATCGCATTCCACGAGATTTCCGGATTTTCGGGCCACAGCACGCTGGCGATTTCCTGCTTTGTGACCGTCCGCTCCGGCGCCAGCAGGAACATCCGCAGCAGCCAGAACTCGCTGCGGGTCAGATCGAGGCAGGTCCCGTTGCTCCAGGCGCAGCGCCCCTTGAGATCGAGCTCGAGGCTGCCGAACACGATCCGGTCGGAACCCGAGCCCGCCGCGCGGCGCACGATTGCCCGCAGCCGCGCCGCGACCTCTTCGGAATGGACCGGCTTGACCAGCACATCGTCGGCCCCGGCCTCTATGCAGGACACCCGTTCGCGCCAGTCATCGCGCGCGGTCAGGACGATGACCGGCTGGCGCATCCCGGCGGTGCGCAGCTGTTCGATGGCAGGGGCCGAAGGGTTGGAATCGGTCTGCTGGTCGATCACCACCACTGCGGCGCCTTCCATGGCGCCGTTGACGAGCGAATGCGCAACCGAGGTTACGCGGCGGGCGCGAAATCCGGCCGAGGCCAGACGTTGGGCCAACAGGCTGGGCCCACGACTTCCATCGTCAATCAGCAGTAATTGCATGCCGACCTGTCCCGAAACCACACCGCATCCCGCCCCGACGGGGGATTTTCGCGGCTATGCCCGATAACGATTGCAGGGTCAAACCGTGCCAAATTTCGTTTCAACATTGATGCCGATATCGTGCAGGAATTGCGTGGGAAGCACGCCGCCCGCGCAGACTATGACAATATCGTTGGCGATCGTCCGGTCCTCGCCGCGCCAGGCCAACGTGGCGCTGTCGGTGCCGATCGACCGGACCTGGCTTTCCAGCATCAGCTGAACGCTTCCGTCCTCGACCGCACGGTTCATCTTGTCGCGGTTTTTGGCCCGCGCGCGCGAGAAGGCGGCGCTGCGGTAGGAAAGAGTGACGGTGGTGCCGGGCTGCTCGGCAAGCCGGGTTGCGGCCTCAAGAGCGCTGTCGCCACCACCCACCACCAGCACGTGCTGCCCGGCGTACTGTTCGGGGTCGATAAGGCGGTAGACCACCTTGCTCTGCTCTTCGCCGGGAACACCCAGCGCCCGCGGGGTGCCGCGTCGGCCGATCGCCAGCAGCACCGTCTTGGCCACATAGCTCCCGCGTGAGGTCGTGACATCGAACAGTTCGTCGGCGCGCCGGCTGATTGCAGTGACCTGCTCCTCGAACTGCGGCTTCAGTCCGGTTTCGGCCAGCGTTTCCTCCCAGAACGCCAGCAGCGACTCCTTGCTGATCTCGCCGAACTTGACCACGCCGACCATCGGCAGGGTGGCAGGTGCGGTCATCACCAGCTTGCCGCGCGGGAAGTGTGCCACCGTGCCGCCCAGCGACGACTGGTCGATCGTCACGAACCGCAGCTTGCGCTCGATCGCACCCAGGCTCGATGATATCCCCGCAGGGCCGCACCCAACGATCAGCACGTCAAGCGCGGCGGGATCGGTCGATCGGACCTTGGCGGCGCGCTGCGCGGCATAGACGATCGCCTGACGGCCCTGCTCGATCGCATTCTTGATCAGCCCCATCCCGCCCAGCTCGCCGGCGATGAACACGCCGGGGACCGTGGTCTCGAATTCGGGCGACAGCAGCGGAATGTCCACGCCGCGGGTGGCGGTCCCGAACACCAGTGTGATGGCATCGGTCGGGCATGAGGTGGCGCAGGCGCCGTGCCCCACGCACATCGAGGGCTCGATCAACGCGGCCTTGCCGTCGATGATCCCCAGGATCTTCTTTTCCGGACAGGCCCGCACGCAGGCCGCGCAACCCAGACAGTGTGCCGGGTCGATCACCGGATGCAGCGAATTGGGCTCCATCAACCCGGCCTGGATGTTGTCCTCCAGGATCTCGCGGTTGCGGTGCGAGCGCAGCTTGTTGTAGCCGATCCAGCCCAGCCAGATCGCGACCAGCGGCAGCAGGTATACGGCAATGAACAGATCGGACGGCATCAGGCCCCCGGCACTCCCAGCTCCTTGGCGGCGGTATCGACCTTGCCCAGACCCGCCGCATCACCCGCCAGCGCCTTGCGCGCGGTCGCCAGATCGGACCTGGCCCGGTCTTCCTGCTTGAGCACCATTCGCGAGCGGAGCAGCATGACCCAGCGGTCCGCATCCCTGGGATTGGCCTGCAGCTTGGCCGCCAGTCCATCAACCATCGAATCGATCGAGGCCTGGCGCTGGGCTTCGGGCATGGCGCTGATCGCCTGGGCGGCGGCAGGATTCTGGGCCGGGCCGCCGATGGCAGGTGCAGTTCCGGCTGGCGCACCAGGCTTGAGCCGGGCGGTCACGTCAACGCCCAGCTTGCCGGACGTTTCGGCGATCTGGCGGCGCAGTTCGCCTTGCCAGGGAGCATCGGCCGGGGCCTTGTTGGCCAAGGCAATCCAGCGTTCGAGCGCTTCCTTCTGCTGGCCGTGCTGGGCCTGCCAAAGCGCCAGGAAGTATTCGGCACGTGGTTCGTTCCTGTCGATCGCCGCGGCCTTGTCGAACTGGGCCTTGGCTTCGTCGGAAACCGCACCCTTGTTCGCGCCGACCATCGCCTCGCCATAGCCGGAATGAACCAGCGCCGATCCCGGCAGCAGGGCCAGCGCGCGCTTGTAGGGTTCGATCGCACGTTCGGGGCGGCCGGTCATCACATAGGACCAGCCCAGCATGCGGAACCCTTCGCCGTCGTTGGGTTCCTTTTCCAGACGCGCGGCTAGGCGGTTGATCATGGTGTCGACATCGTCGAGCGGCTTGTCGCCGTTCTGCTGCACGCCCATGGCCGGCGAAGTGGCCGAGGGCGCGGCGTCGCGCGAGCGCACCGCCAGCACCACGACCGCCAGCAGGGCCAGCGCCCCGGCGCCGATCAGCAAATTGCGCGACAGCGGCCGGGCGGTCGGCGCGGCCGGTTCGGTCCCATCCGTCGGCGTTGCGGCATTGGCGGCAGGCGCACCTTCTGCTTCGCGCGATTGCCAGACCCGCATGGCCACGATGCCCAGCGCGATCCCGGCCAGTCCTGTCAGCAGATATTGCAGCATTTCGTCCCCATATTCTGTGCGCGGTTTGCGAAATCCGCCTTTGCCTTGTCACCGCTGGACTCCGCAGGCCCAGCCCTTTTCTGACGTCAAGCTGTCAATTCACCGGAACTTCGGTGCATCGCCCGCCACAGCGGACGAATTGAGCCCCCGATTTCCCCGTTCATGGAAACCAAACGCTAAGCACCTTCTGGCATTGCACCGTTTCCTGTTTACTTCGATTTGACAAAAGAGCCATGGCCACCAGAGCAGAAACTCTCCCAGCAACCAGTCAACGTCCACGGTTAACGGCCAGTGGGGTCGAGCGCGTGGTTTCGATGCTCGTCCTGGCCGGCGTGGTTCTGGCGATCGCCTTCGGCTGGCTCCACCGGCACGACAAGTGGATCGATCCCGAAGACGGCATCGGCTATTATCTGGGGATTACCGGCGGCACGCTGATGCTGATCCTGCTGGCCTATCCGATCCGCAAACGGGCCAAGCCCGCGACGCGCGCGATCGGCAGCGTCGGCTTCTGGTTCCGCCTGCACATGCTGCTGGGCCTGTTGGGTCCGCTGGCGATCCTCTATCACTCGCGCTTCAGCTGGGGCGCGCTCAACAGTGCCTTCGCGCTGGGCGCGATGATTATCGTGGCCAGCAGTGGGCTGGTCGGACGGTTCTTCTATTCGCGGGTCCATCGCGGCTATTCCGGGCGCAAGCTGGAATTGCGTTCGCTCAAGCGCGACATGGACGAGATGATCGCGAGGATGGAACAGCGCGGCATTGGCCACGAGCGCATCCTTGCCGAAATCCAGCCGTTCGAGGACCGGGCCGTCAGGGCCGGGGGCAATTTCTGGTCGAGTGCGGTCGCAGTCGTTGGCCTGGGGTTCGAAACCCGCCGCGCGCATCGCCGCCTGCTGCGCGCCGTTCCCGCAGGGGCCGATCGCCGGACCCAGCAGCTGCGCGCGCTGGTCGACGATTACTTCGAAGCGGTGCGCCGTGCGGCGGAATTTGCCTTCTATGACCGGCTGCTGCGGCTGTGGCACTTGCTGCATCTGCCGCTTTTCGTGTTGCTCGTCGCCGCTACAGTCTTGCATATCGTTGCCGTGCATATGTATTGACCGGGGCAATGCCCTTCCGGTCCCCCATCACATGGCTTCGCTTGATCTGGCTCGCCTGCCTTGTGCTGGCCGCGCCGCTCGCCGCGCAGACGATTATGGAACGGCTGGTCACACCCGGGCCGCTCAGCGGGGCCCATGCCCGGCTTGAGGCCAAGTGCGACAGCTGCCACTCCTCGTTTCGCAAGGAGGCGCAGAACGGTCGCTGCGCAGCCTGCCACAAGGGCGTTGCCGGCGACGTTTCGTCGGGCACGCGCTTTCACGGCAAGTTCGGCCCGGCGCGAAGCGGGGCCTGCAAGACCTGCCACAGCGAGCACAAGGGACGCGGCTTCGGGCTGATCCAGATCAACCGCGCCAGCTTCAACCACAACTTTACCGACTATCCGCTGACTGGCGGGCATGTGCGCGCGACCTGCGCCGGATGTCACGGCGGCGGGCATGACTACCGCGGCGTGACGCGAGTCTGCGCCAGTTGCCATGCCAAGAAGGATCCCCACCGCGGCCAGCTGGGACGCTCGTGCCAGAACTGCCACACGACCGCGAACTGGAAGCAGATCTCGGGCTTTGACCATTCGCGCACCGGGTTTGCGCTGAGCGGCGCGCACCGCGCGGCCCGCTGCATGACCTGCCACGTCGGGCAGCGCTGGAAGGGCCTCCCGGCGACCTGTGTATCGTGCCATGCGCGCGATGATGCCCACAACGGCAGCCGCGGTACCAACTGCGCCAGCTGTCACAACAGCACCACGTGGCGTTCCGCCACGTTCGACCATTCGACCACCGGCTTCCCGTTGATCGGTGGCCACGCCGGAGCCGCCTGTTCGGGGTGTCACGGCGCGGGCAATGCCAACAAGCATCCGTCACGCACCTGCTATGCCTGTCACGCCAAGGACGATTCCCACAGGGGCCAGAACGGCACCGATTGTGCCAGCTGTCACAACCCGCGCAGCTGGAAGCTGACCAGCTTCGATCACGACCGGATGACCGACTTTCCTTTGAAGGGCGCGCACCGGCGGGTGGTTTGCGAAGGTTGCCACAAGCAGGCCCCCAAAGTGGCGAAGCCGCCGGTCACCTGCTATGGCTGCCACGCTGCCGATGACGATCACAAGGGCAGCAACGGCCAGGACTGCGAACGCTGCCACAACGCGGTCGCCTGGAAGGACGTCAACTTCAACCACGCTACGATGACCAAATTCCCGCTGCTGGGCAAACATGCCCTGGCGCGCTGCGAGACTTGCCACGTCAAGCCGGCCAAGGAGGTCAAGCTGGCGATGGAATGTGTCAGCTGCCACGCCAAGGACGACAGCCACAAGGGTAAGCTCGGCACCGATTGCGCGCGTTGTCACGGCAACGATTCGTGGAAGGACGGGGTGCGTTTCGACCACGGGCTGACGCGCTTCCCGCTGCTGGGCAAGCACGCCCAGCAGCAATGCGTGGCCTGCCATGTCGACAAGACCTACACGTCGAAGGGCACGGCCTGTGCCGCGTGCCACGAAGACAAGACCCACCTCGGCACACTGGGCACGCCAGCGCAGTGCCAGAAGTGCCACAACAGCGTCGATTGGAAGGTCTGGTCGTTCGATCACAACAGACAGACCGATTTCGCGCTGACCGGAAAGCACGCCGGCCTGGTCTGCAAGGCCTGCCACACCCGCAAGGGCGATCCCGCCAAGACCGCATCGCGCTGCGGTGATTGTCACGGACGCGACGATCCGCATCGCGGCGGTTTCGGCGACGATTGCGAACGCTGCCACACCACCAATGATTTCCGCGAGATCCAGATCGGCGCTTTGAAGAGGCTGTCGGGTAACTGACATTAACCTTACGTCAGCGCAGAAAGTCCGGCGAAACGAGTCACACCGGCGATGACCGGAAACCCCGCGTATACCATTTGTCTAGCCAGAGTGTTTAGGGTTTGAGCCAAGAATAGCACGGCATACCTGTATCTGCGGCCGCGGATCCAGTGTCAGTGCAAGATGGGCGGTGTCGCTTGACGGTAAAGAGAATCTGGCAATTCCTGCTGGTCCTGGCAGCGCTGCTGATGGCAGCGATGGCCGTGACTCCGGCCACCGCCGGCAAGCAGAATTCCACCGTCACCGCTGTCGATCACTTCCGCACGGGTTTCCCGCTGACCGGCGCTCACGCCGCCGTCCGCTGCGAAAGCTGCCACCAGGGCGGCCAGTTCGAAGGAACGCCGAAGGATTGCTTGAGCTGCCACAACACCGTGCGCGCCAGCGGCCTTCCTGCCAACCATCTGCGCACGAGGGCGAACTGCGACACCTGTCACACCACCAGTCAGTGGCAGGTCAGCAAGTTCGATCACAGCAAGTACGACGGCACCTGTTCCAGCTGCCACAACGGCGTTCAGGCGGTCGGCAAGACCGCTACCCACATTCAGACCAGCCAGGAATGCGGCACCTGCCACAACACCACCTCGTGGAATGCGGTACGGTTCGATCACACCGGCATCACCGGCAATTGTGCCAGCTGCCACAACGGCACCAAGGCCACTGGCAAATCCAGCACCCACGTGCCGACAACGGCTGATTGCGCGACCTGCCACACCACCAACACCTGGGCCGGGGCCCGCTTTGACCACGCCGGCGTGACCGGCAACTGCGCCAGCTGCCACAACGGCACGACAGCCAAGGGCAAGTCGGTCACCCACATCGCCTCGACAGCAACCTGTCAGAACTGCCACACGACCGCTGCATGGTCTCCGGCCAAGGCCGTCAACCATGCCGACGTAACCGGTTCCTGCTCCAGCTGCCACAACGGCACCAAGGCCAAGGGCAAGAACCCGACCCACATCGCCACTTCGGCCGAATGCTCGACCTGCCACAGCACCACCGCGTGGACTCCGGCCAACTTCAACCATGCCAACGCCACCGGGACCTGCGTCAGCTGCCACAACGGCACCAGCGCGAAGGGCAAGAGTGCGACGCATATCAACACGACCACGGCCTGCGCCAACTGTCACACCACC
>JABFRE010000058.1 GCA_013141325.1 Novosphingobium sp. | reverse complement strand
CTTGCCAATATCAACACGCGGTCCGATCTAGACCTTCTGGAGAACGACCATGGGTTATGAACCCCAGCCCGATTTCGGCACCCCCGCCGCCGGAGGCGAGGACGCAGTCGGCCTGACGATCGACGGCCGCGCGGTGACCGTTCCGGCCGGAACCAGCGTGATGCGCGCGGCGGCGCTGTGTGGAGGGGCGATCCCCAGCCTGTGCGCGACCGACAGCCTGGCCGCCTTTGGTTCGTGCCGGATGTGCCTGGTCGAGATCGAAGGGCGGCGGGGCACGCCGGCCAGTTGCACCACCCCGGTCGAGCCCGGCATGGCCGTCCACACCCAGTCCCCCCGGCTGGCCCGGCTGCGCCGCTCCATCATGGAGCTGTACATCTCGGACCACCCGCTCGATTGCCTGACCTGCAGCGCCAACAACGATTGCGAGCTTCAGGATACGGCCGCCGAAGTGGGCCTGCGCGACGTTCGCTATGGTTATGCGGGGGCGAACCACCTTGGCGCGGGCAGCGATGGGTCGAACCCCTATTTCGACTTCGATCCCGCCAAATGCATCGCCTGTTCGCGCTGCGTGCGCGCCTGCGACGAAGTGCAGGGCACAGTGGCGCTGACCATTGCAGGGCGCGGCTTTGCCTCCACGGTCAGCGCAGGGCAGGCCGGCGATGACTTCCTCTCCTCCGAATGCGTGTCCTGCGGCGCCTGCGTTCAGGCCTGCCCGACCGCGACCTTGCAGGAAAAGGCGGTCAAGGACATCGGGAAGCCCGAGCGCGCGGTGATCACCACCTGCGCCTATTGCGGGGTGGGCTGCACCTTTCGCGCCGAGATGAAGGGCGAGCAGCTGGTGCGGATGGTGCCGTGGAAGGACGGCAAGGCCAATCGCGGGCATTCCTGCGTCAAGGGGCGCTTTGCCTGGGGCTATGCCAACCACCGCGACCGCATCACCCGGCCGATGATCCGCGAGGCCATCGACCAGCCGTGGCGCGAAGTGGGCTGGGACGAGGCAATGGCCTTTACCGCCGACCGGCTGAACGCGATCAAGGCGCGGCACGGCCCGCGTGCGTTGGGCGGGATCACCTCGAGCCGCTGCACCAACGAAGAGGTGTGGCTGGTGCAGAAGCTGGTCCGTTCCGGCTTCGGATCGAACAATGTCGATACCTGCGCGCGGGTCTGCCATTCGCCGACCGGCTACGGCCTTTCCAAGACCTTCGGGACCAGCGCCGGAACGCAGGATTTCGATTCGGTGATGCAGGCCGATGTCATTCTGGTGATCGGCGCCAATCCCACCGATGCGCATCCGGTCTTCGCCAGCCGCATGAAGCGGCGGCTGCGGCAGGGAGCCAAGCTGATCGTGATCGATCCGCGCCGGATTGATCTGGTCCGCACGCCGCACGTCGAGGCCGCGCATCACTTGCCGCTGCAACCTGGCACCAATGTAGCGGTACTGACCGCGATGGCGCATGTCATTGTCACCGAAGAGCTGGCCGATGAAGCTTTCGTCCGCGAACGCTGCGATTGGGACGAATACCAGGATTGGGCGCGGTTCGTGGCGGACCAGCGCCATGCGCCCGAAGTGCTCGAACCGGTCACCCACGTTCCGGCCGCGTCGCTGCGCGCCGCGGCCCGGCTCTATGCGACCGGAGGCAATGCGGCGATCTACTATGGGCTGGGTGTGACCGAGCACAGTCAGGGATCCTCAACCGTTATCGCAATTGCCAACCTGGCCATGGCAACCGGCAACATCGGGCGGCGCGGGGTGGGGGTGAACCCGCTGCGCGGGCAGAACAACGTCCAGGGTGCCTGCGACATGGGCTCGTTCCCGCACGAACTGTCCGGCTATCGCCACATCTCGGGCGCGGATGTCCGAGCGAGCTTCGAGGCCGACTGGCACGTTGCGCTCGATCCCGAGCCGGGGCTGCGCATTCCCAACATGCTCGATGCGGCGATCGACGGCACCTTCCGCGCGCTTTACGTGCAGGGCGAGGACATTCTTCAGTCCGATCCCAACACCCACCACGTTGCCGCCGGGCTGGCGGCGATGGATCTGGTGATCGTCCACGACCTGTTCCTGAACGAGACCGCGAACTACGCCCACGTCTTCCTGCCGGGGTCCACATTCCTGGAGAAGACCGGTAGCTTCACCAACGCCGAGCGCCGCATCCAGATGGTGCGCAAGGTGATGGAGCCGGCGAACGGTCTGGAAGACTGGCAGGTGACGCAGGAGCTGGCGCGGGCGATGGGGCTGGACTGGAAATACGCCGATTCCGGCCAGATCATGGATGAAATCGCCCGCCTGACCCCGACCTTTGCCGGGGTCAGCCATGCCCGGCTGACTGCCGAGGGATCGCTGCAATGGCCGGTCGATGCGGACCATCCTGACGGCAGTCCGATCATGCACGTCGATGGTTTCGTGCGCGGCAAGGGCCAGTTCATCGTCACCGGCTATGTGCCGACCGACGAGAAGACCGGGCCGCGCTTTCCCCTGCTGCTCACCACCGGGCGCATTCTCAGCCAGTACAACGTCGGCGCGCAGACGCGGCGGACCGACAACACCATCTGGCACGAAGAAGACCTGCTCGAGATACATCCGCTCGATGCCGAGAACCGGGGCGTCAAGGATGGCGACTGGGTGCGTCTGACCAGCCGGACCGGCGAGACCACGCTGCGCGCGCAGGTGACCGACCGGGTTGCGCCGGGCGTGGTTTACACGACCTTCCACCACCCTGCGACCCAGGCCAATGTCGTGACCACCGACTATTCGGACTGGGCAACCAATTGCCCGGAATACAAGGTGACGGCGGTGCAGGTCACGCCCAGCAACGGACCCAGCGAATGGCAGGAAAGCTATGCCAGCTGGTCGCAAAGGAGCCGGCGTATCGCAGCCGGGACTGCCGAATGAGCGAAACCGGGACCGAGCGGCTGGTCTACATGGCCAACCAGATCGCGGCCAATCTTGCTGCACATGGCGCAGACCGGGCTGCCGCAGAAACGGCCGAGCACATGGCTCGTTATTGGGATCCTGCGATGCGCGCCGCGATCGCGCGCGTAGATCAGCACCTGCTCTCGGCGATTGCCCGTGCCGCAGTGCGGCAGCTTGGCGGCGCGGAATAAGTCGCCCTGCATTGTCCGCAACGTGTCCGCTATGACGCAGCCTTAACAAATCCGCCATCGCAGATTTCGCACAGCGCGTGGATCATGGCCCGCACGACCGGGTCCTTAAGGCTGTAGAAGCGGGTCTGCGCTTCGCCCCGGGTGCCGACGATCCCTTCCTCGCGCAGCATGGCCAGGTGCTGGGACACAGCCGACTGCGACAGTCCGGCCAGTTCGACGAGTTCGGTCACCGAAACCTCGCCTTCGTCCATCCGGCACAGCATCAGCAGCCGTTCGGGATGACTCATCATCTTGAGCCGGGCCGAGATCAGCGCGGCATTGGCTTTAAGTTCGGAGCGGTCAGCAGGTTTCATCGTGCGTCCTCCGATACCGGATCTGGTTCGCCGCGCAAGACTACGTAGATCGCCGGGATGACCAGCACCGTTAGCAGGGTGGACGATGCCAGTCCGAACAGCAGGCTGATCGCCAGCCCCTGAAAGATCGGGTCGGTCAGGATCACCGCCGCCCCGATCATTGCCGCCGCAGCGGTCAACACGATCGGCTTGAAGCGGATCATGCCGGCTTCCAGCAGCGTTTCGCGCAGGCTCTTGTCGGGGCTGCGGGCGTGGCGGATGAAATCGACCAGCAGGATCGAATTGCGCACGATGATCCCGGCAAGCGCGATGAAGCCGATCATGCTGGTGGCGGTGAACGGCGCGCGCAGCAGCATGTGGCCCAGCACGATGCCGACCAGCGTCAGCGGGATCGGGGTAAGGATCACCAGCGGGATCTTGAAACTGCGGAACTGCCCGACCACCAGCACGTAGATCCCCAGCAGGGCGACCATGAAGGCGGCGCCCATGTCGCGGAAGGTCACCCAGGTGATTTCCCATTCGCCGTCCCACAGCAGCGAGGGCTTGCTTTCATCGACCGGCTGGCCGTTCAGCAGCACCTCGGGCCGGGTCAGTCCGGCCTTGGCCCAGTCGAAATCCTCGATCGCGGCGTCTACCGCCAGCAGGCCATAGATCGGCGCTTCATAGCGTCCGGCCAGATCGGCCATGACCATGGTCGCCCCGCGCCCGTCGCGGCGGAACATCGCCTGTCCGCCGCCGGTCATTTCGGCGCGGACCAGTTCGCCCAGCGGGATCAGCTGACCGCCTGGCGCGACCGCGACCGGCGTGGCTGCGAGCGAGGCCGACCAGGTCCGCTGCGCTTGCGCCAGGCCCAGTTCGATCGGCAAGGGATCACGCTCGCCCGAACGCGGAGCATAGCCGACCGTCTGGTTGCCGAGCAGCGCGCCGATCGAATCGAACAGCTGCCGCTGCGACAGGCCGTACTGGTCCAGCTTGGCCCGGTCCGGAACCAGCCGCAGCGTCGGTCGGGGCACGCCGTAGCTGTTGTCGGTATCGACCACGAAAGGAACCGACTTGAACAATCGCTCCACCTGCATAGCAGTCTGGCGGCGCGTCGCCTCGTCAGGGCCATAGATTTCGGCCAGCAGCGTGGCGAGCACCGGCGGCCCCGGCGGGGTTTCAACCACCTTGAGCGAGGCCCCGGCCGGCAGCGGCACCGCGCGCTTCAGCCGGTCGCGCAGATCGACCGCGATGGCATGGCTGGCGCGGCTGCGCTCGCCCTTGGGCAGCAGGGTGATCATCAGGTCGCCCATTTCGGGCTTGGCGCGCAGGAAGTAGTGGCGGACCAGACCGTTGAAGTTGAACGGGGCGGAGGTGCCGGCATAGGCTTCCATCGCCGTCACTTCCGGCAGTTGCCGGGTCACCGCCGCTGCCTGTTCCAGCACGCGCGAGGTCGCCTCCAGACTCGTGCCTTCGGGCATATCGACCACCAGCTGGACTTCGCTCTTGTTGTCGAACGGCAGCAGCTTCACCGTCACCGCCTTGAAGTAGAACATCGAGCACGCGACCAGCGTGGCGATGCCCACCGCGATCAGAAAGCGCTTGGCGCTTCGCTGCGTGGCGATGACCTTGCTGGCATAGTGCTTGTACAGTGCGCCCAGCTTGCCGCCATCGGCCCGGGAATGGCCCACCGCCGATTTCGCCAGCCGGATCATCAGCCACGGGGCGATGATCACCGCGACGAAGAAGCTGAAGATCATCGCCGCGCTGGCGTTGATCGGGATCGGCGCCATGTAGGGACCCATCAGCCCCGACACGAACAGCATCGGCAGCAGCGCGGCCACGACGGTCAGGGTCGCGACGATGGTGGGGTTGCCCACTTCGGCCACGGCTTCCACCGCGGCGTCGATCCGGCTGCGCCCGTCGTTCATTGCCCAGTGACGGGCGATATTCTCGATCATCACGATGGCGTCGTCGACCAGGATGCCGATCGAAAAGATCAGCGCGAACAGGCTGACCCGGTTGATGGTGAAGCCCATTATTTTGGACGCGAACATGGTCAGCATGATCGTGGTGGGGATGACAATCGCGGTCACACCGGCCTCGCGCCAGCCGATGGCAAAGCCGATCAGCACGACGATCGAAATGGTCGCCTGCGCCAGATGAAAGATCAGCTCGTTGGCCTTCTCGTTGGCGCTTTCGCCATAGTTGCGGGTGACGGCCACTGTCACGCTGTCGGGGATCAACGCGCCCTTCAGCGTCTCCAGCCGCTCGGTCACGCCTTCCGAAACCGTCACGGCATTGGCCCCGGCGCGCTTGGCGACCGCCAGACTGACGGCGGGGGCCGAACTCCATCCGGCCCTGGCGTCCCTGGCCCAGCGCCAGGCGCGCGCCTGGTCCTCGCTCGGGGACTGCTCGACCCGGGCCACGTCCTTGAGCAGGACCTGCGCGCCGCTGACCGAGCGCACGGTCAGCTGGCCCAGTTCCTCGGCGGTCCGCAGCGTCTGTCCGGCGGTGACGCTGATCGCCTGTCCACCCTCGCGGATTGACCCGGCGGGGAAGGCGCGGTTGGCCTGACTGACGGCTTCGATGACATTGCCCAGCGGCACGCGGTACACCGCCAGCTTGCCGGGATCGGGCACCACCCGCAGCGCCTCGCGCTGGCCGCCGGTGATGAAGGTCAGCCCGACATCGTCGACCTTGGCGAGTTCGGTCCGCAGCTTGCCGGCCAGTTCGAACAGCGCCTGATCGTTCCAGTTCCCCGGCATGCCGGGCTTGGCAGTCAGGGTCAGCACGACAATCGGCACGTCGCTGATCCCGCGCACGGTAACCTGCGGGGCCGGGATCCCCACCGGGATCCGTTCGATGTTGGCGCTCAGCTTGTCATTGATCCGGATCGCGGCGTCTTCCGGATCGGAGCCGACCAGAAACCGCGCGGTCACCATCACGCCGTTGTCTTCGGCCTGGGTATAGACATGCTCCACGCCGTCGACGCTCTTGACGATTGTTTCCAGCGGTTTGGCGACCAGTTCGACGGCTTCGGGGGCGGAAAGGCCCGGCGCCATCACCCGGATGTCGACCATCGGAACCGAGATCTGGGGCTCTTCCTCGCGCGGGATCGTCAGCGTCGCCAGCAGCCCGACAATAACCGCCGCCAACAGGAACAGCGGGGTCAGCGGCGACTGGATCGTCGCCTTGGTGATCCGCCCGGAAATACCCAGGTTCATCGCGCGGCGGCCCCGATCAGGGTATCGCCGGGGTTCGCGCCCGAGAGCAGCTCGACCGTTCCCGGCTCGCTCGACGGGGCGATCTGTACCGGCACCTGCATCGCGCCGCCGTCCTTGGTGAGCACGGTGACATAGTCGATGCCAAAGCGGTTGATGACGAATGCCAGCGGCACCAGCAGCGCCTTGCGGCTACCGGTTTCGATCCGCGCGGCCATCCGCCGCCCGATCAGGCTGTTGTCGATGCCCGGCATGTTGACATCGACGGTCAGCTGCCCGGCGACGATCGAAGGGTAGATCTTGATCACCCGGCCCTCGCTGGACACGCCGCCAAAGCCGGCGGTGGTCACGCGCGAACCGGGGTGGATCTGTCCGGCCAGCGATTCGGGTACCTGCAGGCGCAGGATCGTGGCGCCGGCGGTGATCACTGCCACCACCACGCCGGGGGCGACCGGGGCGCCGACCGGCACGTCGACCCGCAGCACCCGGCCGGCGGCGGGGGCCACGACAGTGCCTTGCCCGGCAACCGCGCCGACCGCCGATTGCTGCGCCTGGGCCGCGCGCACCTGCGCCCGCGCGGTGGCGACCACGGCCTCGGCCTGATCGAGTCGCGCCTTGGCATAGACACCGCGATCGAACAGGTACTTCACCCGCTTGTAGTCGGCCTCGGCCTGATTGACCTGCGCCTGCGCGGCGGCAGCCTGCGCGCCATAGGCCCCGGCCTGATAACCCAGCTGGTTGTCGACGATCCGGCCGATCACCTGGCCCTGGCGTACCATGTCGCCCTCGCGGACGCTGAGCGAGGTGAGGATGCCGGGGATGCGCGCCAGTACCTGGGCCTCCTTGAGGGTAGCAATCTCGGCGGAGACGTCCTGCCAGCCGGTCGCATCGCTCGGCTGAAGCATCAACCGAGGTCCGGCCGCAGTCGTAGCGGTCTGCCGCGGTGATTCCGCGCTGCCGCAACCGGCCAGGGGCAGGGCGAGCAGCACGGCTGCCGCCACGCCAAGGAGTGATGCGGTAGGGCGCACGTCCGAGCTCCTCAGTCTTCGACCGCCAGACCGGCGGCCCGCCAGGCGGCGAACCCTCCGGCGAGGTGCGTATCGATATCGGATCGGGCGGCGGCGCACTTTTCAAGCGCCATCGCCGACCGGCGCCCGGCGGCGCAGCTCAGCACCAACTGCTTGCCGCCAGGATCGGGCAGCAGGCTGGCGCGAAAGCCGGATAGCGGCTGGTTGATCGCACCGGGGATGTGCCCGGCGGCGAACTCGTTCGGCTCGCGCACGTCGATCACAAGCGCGCGCCCCTGCCGGAGCAGCGAGTCGAGCTGACGCGGAGTCAGCTCGCGGTGTTTCGTTTTGCCAAATCCAAAGACCATCGGGGTTTTTCCTGCAGTCGGGTCGCTATTTGACCGTTTCATATTTTCACTTGCTAATATGCATATGCGCGCATATTAGTCAAGTCAGATATATGAGATCGAGTCGGAACCTTCGGGTCGCAGCGAAGTTTTGCCGGCGCAGCGGGAGCAGGACGATGGCATTGCCGAAGATCGTTATTGTAGGTGCGGGACTGGGCGGGACTATTGCCGCCTATGAAATCCGCGATGCTGTCAAGGGCAAGGCCGAGGTGATGGTCGTCAACGACAGCGACGACTATTGGTTCGTGCCGAGCAACCCTTGGGTGGCGGTGCGTTGGCGCGAACCCGATGCAATCAGGGTGCACCTGCCGCCGGTGATGGCGAAGAAGGGGATCGGCTTTACCTCCGTGGGCGCCAAGCGTGTTCACCCGGCGGAAAACCGGATCGAGCTGGGTGACGGTACGTCGCTGGCCTATGACTATCTGGTGATTGCCACCGGACCGGATCTGGCCTTTGACGAGGTTGAAGGGCTGGGGCCAAACGGCTTCACCTCATCCGTCTGCCGCACCGACCACGCCAGCGCCGCCGCGGATGCCTTTGAACGGCTTGCCGCCGATCCGAAACCAGTGGTGATCGGCGCGGCGCAGGGCGCTTCGTGCTATGGCCCGGCCTACGAATTCGCGATGATCGTCGACACCGAACTGCGCCGCCGCAAGGTCCGCGACCGGGTGCCGATGACCTTCGTCACCGCCGAACCCTACGTCGGCCACCTCGGGCTTGACGGGGTCGGCGATACCAATGGCCTGCTCGAAAGCGAGATGCGCAACCGCCACATCAAGTGGATCACCAATGCCAAGATCGCCAAGGTCGAAGCGGGCACGATGCACGTGGTGGAGGTCAACGCGGACGGAACCACCAAGACCGAACACACGTTGCCGTTCGGCTTCTCGATGATCCTGCCCGCCTTTCGCGGTGTTCCGGCGGTTTACGGGATCGAAGGGCTGACCAATCCGCGCGGGTTCATTCTGGCTGACAAACACCAGCGCAATCCCACTTTCAAGAACGTCTATTCGCTGGGTGTCTGCGTTGCGATCCCGCCGGTCGGCCCCACTCCGGTGCCGGTCGGTGTGCCCAAGACCGGGTTCATGATCGAAAGCATGGTTACCGCGATCGCCGCCAACCTGAGGGCCGAGCTCAATGGCAAGGAGCCCGAGGAAGAGGCGACCTGGAACGCGGTCTGCCTCGCCGACTTCGGCGATGGCGGCGTGGCCTTTGTCGCCCAGCCGCAAATCCCGCCGCGCAACCTCAACTGGTCGAGCGAGGGCAAATGGGTCCATCTCGCCAAGATCGGGTTCGAGAAGTATTTCCTCCACAAGATCCGCCGCGGCACCAGCGAGCCCTTCTATGAGAAGCTGGCGCTCCACGCGTTGGGCATCCGCAAGCTGCGCTTCAAATAGGAGCATGCGCCATGACGATAGATTCTGCCGTATTCCGTTTCGCCGGGGTGGTCGTTCTGGCCAGCCTGGCGCTGGCGCACTGGGTCCACCCGGCCTGGCTGTGGCTGACCGCTTTTGCGGGCCTGAACATGTTTCAGGCCAGTTTTACCGGGTTCTGTCCGGCCGCGATGGTGTTCAAGCGGTTGGGCCTTCGCCCTGGCGCTGCGTTCAGGTAGTACGGCCGCTGTCTCCTTTCCGGATTGATCCATGACCGACCAGGCACTTTCAGCCGCCGCGGCTCAGATCGAAGCGGCCCGCGCTTCGATCCATTCGCCGGTGGTGAAGACCTTCTTTGACGAGCCGACCTTCACCGCCACCCATGTGGTCCACGATCCCGTGACCCGGCGTGCGGCGATCATCGATCCGGTGCTGGATTTCGATCAGCCATCGGGCCGCACTACCACCGTGTCGGCGCAGGCCGTGGTCGACTATGTCAAAACCGAAGGGCTAACGGTTGACTGGCTGCTGGAGACCCACGCCCACGCGGATCATCTTTCCGCTGCACCGTTCCTGCAACAGCGGCTGGGCGGGCAACTGGTGATCGGTCACGCTATCGCCATGGTGCAGAAGACTTTTGCCAAGGTGTTCAACGAGCCGACCAGCTTCGCCTGCGATGGCTCGCAGTTCGACCGGTTGCTGGCCGATGGTGAACGCTTTGCGGTCGGCGATATTCCGGCGATGGTGCTGCACGTGCCCGGCCACACCCCGGCGTGTCTGGCCTATGTGATCGGTGACGCAGTGTTCGTTGGCGATACGCTGTTCATGCCCGACTACGGCACCGCCCGCTGCGATTTTCCCGGCGGGGACGCGCGTACGCTCTACCGCTCGATCCGTCGCCTGCTGGCGCTGCCAAACCAGACCCGGCTGCTGCTGTGCCACGACTATCTGGCGCCGGGCAGGAGCGGCTATGTCTGGGAAACGTCGGTTGCGGCGCAGCGGGCCGGCAACATTCACGTACACGACGGCATCTCTGAGGACGCATTCGTTGCCCTGCGCGAGGCGCGCGATGCCACGCTGGCCATGCCGCGCCTGATCCTGCCGTCGGTGCAAATCAACATGCGCGGTGGCCACTTCCCGCCTGCCGAAGCCAACGGGGTCAGCTATCTCAAGCTGCCTCTGAACCTGCTTTAGGCCGCGCGGGTGATCGATCAGCTGCACTATCTGCTCGCAGCGTTCAGCGGCGTTCTGGTCGGCTTCACGCTGGGACTGGTTGGCGGCGGCGGGTCGATCCTGGCCGTGCCGCTGATAGTCTATCTGGTGGGTGTCCGCAGTCCTCACGTCGCGATCGGCACCAGCGCCTTGGCAGTTGCCGCCAATGCCTTGTTCGGATTGGTCAGCCATGCCCGCGGCGGCAACGTCAACTGGCGTTGCGGCGGCTCCTATGCGACGGCGGGCGTCGCTGGCGCGCTGGCCGGATCGACGCTCGGCAAGGCGATTGACGGGCAGAAGCTGCTGTTCCTGTTTGCCCTGCTGATGGTGGCTGTGGGAGCAGCGATGTACCGTGGGCGCAGGGACGAAGGTGTCGAAGGCGTCGTCTGCAATCGCGACAACCTGCCCAAGGTGATGAGTTTCGGGTTCGGCACTGGCGCCCTGTCGGGCTTTTTCGGTATCGGTGGGGGTTTCCTGATCGTGCCTGGCCTGGTCGCATCAACCTCGATGACGATCTACAGGGCGATTGGCACGTCGCTGATTGCGGTGGCTGCGTTCGGGCTGACGACGGCGCTAAACTATGCGGCATCTGGCATGCTCGACTGGACGCTGGCAGGCTATTTCATCGCGGGCGGAGCGATTGGCAGTCTGATCGGTACGCGGGTCTCGCGCTATCTGGCCGCGAAGAAGGGTATCCTCAACACCGTATTCGCCACCATGATCGTGATCGTCGCAGGCTATATGCTGTACCGCAGTTCGGCCGCCTTCATCGGATGAACGCGCCCTATTCGCTTGACCGCGCATCCGATCCCCGCTAACGGCCCGCGCTTCCGGACGGGTTCGCCTGTTTTCCGGAGTGAGCTGAACATTGGCGTTGGGTCGGGGTTTGTCCGGTCAGCCGTCAAAGTAACCCGGCCCTTGTGTCTGGGTGGAGCGTTTTCGGCTCGTGCGACGTTTCCGGTCGCACCTGATGGCCCAGGGCCCCGCTGCGGCGGGGATCACCGGGGCGGGGTGCTTCGCTGGCGTTTCGCGGGTTCTGCAAAATCTTCGCCTTTGCCGCCTGGGCCATAACCAAGGTGAAGAGTACTTCATGCCTACGATCAACCAGCTGATCCGCAAGGGTCGCGTTCCGCAGAAGGCCAAGAGCAAGGTCCCTGCGATGGAGCAGAACCCGCAGAAGCGCGGTGTGTGCACCCGCGTTTACACCACGACCCCGAAGAAGCCGAACTCAGCGCTCCGCAAGGTCGCCAAGATCCGCCTGACCAACCAGCGCGAAGTCATTTCGTACATTCCGGGTGAAGGCCACAACCTGCAGGAGCACAGCGTTGTGCTGATCCGCGGCGGCCGTGTGCGCGACCTTCCGGGCGTGCGCTATCACGTGCTGCGCGGCGTGCTGGATACCCAGGGCGTCAAGGATCGCAAGCAGAGCCGCTCGAAGTACGGCGCCAAGCGTCCGAAGTAAGCGGGCTCGCTCACTGGTTTGAAAGGGGCAGGGCGCCTGCGCGCCGCCCCGATAGATAAGGAATTCAAGCGATGTCACGTCGTCGTCGTCCCGAGAAGCGGGAAATCCTGCCCGATCCGAAGTTCAAGGATCAGATCCTGTCCAAGTTCATGAACAACCTCATGATGGACGGAAAGAAGTCGGTTGCCGAAAGCATCGTCTATGGTGCGCTCGATACCATGGAAACCCGTGCCAAGTCGGACCCGATCCAGCTGTTCCACGATGCGCTCAACAACGTGAAGCCGCAGATCGAAGTGCGCAGCCGCCGCGTTGGTGGTGCCACCTACCAGGTGCCGGTCGAAGTGCGTCCCGAACGTGCCCAGGCACTGGCGATCCGCTGGCTGATCACCGCCGCGCGCAACCGCAGCGAAACCACGATGAGCGCGCGCCTTTCGGCCGAACTGCTCGACGCCGCTAACAACCGCGGCAACGCGGTCAAGAAGCGTGAAGACACCCACCGCATGGCCGACGCCAACCGCGCGTTCAGCCACTACCGCTGGTAAGAGGAAACACCGACAATGGCACGCAGCCATCCGCTCAGCATGTACCGCAATATCGGTATCATGGCGCACATCGACGCCGGCAAGACCACGACTACCGAGCGCATTCTCTATTACACCGGCAAGTCCTACAAGATCGGCGAAGTCCACGACGGCGCTGCGACCATGGACTGGATGGAACAGGAACAGGAACGCGGCATCACGATCACGTCGGCCGCGACGACTTGCTTCTGGAACGATCACCGGATCAACATCATCGACACCCCGGGCCACGTTGACTTCACCATCGAAGTCGAACGTTCGCTGCGCGTGCTCGACGGTGCGGTGGCCTGCTTCGACGGCGTGGCCGGGGTTGAGCCCCAGTCCGAAACCGTGTGGCGTCAGGCTGACAAGTACGGCGTGCCGCGGATGTGCTTCATCAACAAGCTCGACCGCACCGGTGCCAACTTCAAGTACTGCGTCCAGTCGATCATCGACCGGCTGGGTGCCAAGCCGGCCGTGCTGTACATCCCGATCGGTCTCGAAGCCGACCTCAAGGGTCTGGTCGATCTGGTCCACAACCGTGCGATCATCTGGAAGGATGAAGCGCTGGGCGCCGAATTCTTCTATGAAGACATTCCGGCAGACCTGGCCGACGAAGCTGCCGAATACCGCATGAACCTGATCGAACTTGCTGTCGAGCAGGACGATGACGCCATGGAAGCCTACCTCGAAGGCAACGAACCCAGCGTCGAAGTGCTGAAGGCGTGCATCCGCAAGGGCACGCTGAACCAGTCGTTCGTTCCGGTCTGCTGCGGTTCGGCGTTCAAGAACAAGGGCGTGCAGCCGCTGCTCGACGCGGTGGTCGACTATCTGCCGTCGCCGCTCGACATTCCCGACGTCCAGGGCGTCAAGATGGACAGCGACGAGAAGGACAGCCGTCCTCCGACGGACGAAGCGCCGTTCAGCGCGCTGGCCTTCAAGGTGATGAACGATCCGTTCGTCGGCAGCCTGACCTTTATCCGCATCTATTCGGGTACGCTCGTCAAGGGCACCTACCTGAACTCGGTGAAGGACAAGAAGGAAAAGGTCGGCCGTATGCTCGAAATGCATGCCAACGACCGCAAGGACGTCGACGAAGCCTTCGCCGGCGATATCATCGCCTTGGCGGGGATGAAGGAAACCACCACGGGCGACACGCTCTGCGCCGAACGCTCGCCGATCGTGCTCGAACGGATGGAATTCCCCGAGCCGGTCATCGAACTGTCGGTGGAGCCCAAGACCAAGGCGGACCAGGAAAAGATGGGCGTCGCGCTCAACCGCCTGTCGGCCGAGGATCCCAGCTTCCGCGTCTCGACCGATCATGAATCGGGCCAGACCATCATCAAGGGCATGGGCGAACTGCACCTCGACATCATCGTCGACCGGATGCGCCGCGAGTTCAAGGTCGAAGCCAACGTCGGTGCGCCGCAGGTGGCCTACCGCGAGTATCTGGCGAAGCCGGTGGACATCGATTACACCCACAAGAAGCAGTCGGGCGGTACCGGTCAGTTCGGCCGCGTGAAGGTCAAGGTCACGCCGGGCGAGCGCGGTTCGGGCTTCGTCTTCAAGGACGAGATCAAGGGCGGCAATATTCCCAAGGAATATATCCCCGCGATCGAAAAGGGCTTTCGTGAGACGGCGGAGACCGGCAGCCTTATCGGTTTCCCGATCATCGACTTTGAAGTGCTGCTCTATGACGGTGCGTACCACGACGTCGACTCGTCCGCTCTGGCGTTCGAAATCGCCGGTCGCGGTGCGATGCGCGAAGTGGCGCAGAAGTCCGGGATCAAGCTGCTCGAGCCAATCATGAAGGTCGAAGTCGTCACCCCCGAGGATTACCTCGGCGACGTCATCGGCGACATGAACAGCCGTCGCGGCCAGATCCAGGGCACCGACACCCGAGGCAACGCCCAGGCTGTCGAGGCGCTGGTGCCGCTGGCGAACATGTTCGGATACGTCAACCAGCTGCGCTCGTTCACCCAGGGACGGGCCAACTACTCGATGTTTTTCTCGCACTATGACGAGGTCCCGGCGAATGTCGCGACCGAGATCAAGGAGAAGCTTGCCTAACCGGCAAGATGATACTAGGGGCGGCGCCTGATTCCAACGGGTGCCGCCCACCCCAGGTTTGCAATTCAAGCGAAAAGAAGGTTTGAAAAAATGGCTAAGGCAAAATTCGAGCGGACGAAGCCGCACTGCAACATCGGCACCATCGGTCACGTCGATCATGGCAAGACCACGCTGACTGCCGCAATCACCAAGGTTCTTGCTGAAACCGGCGGCGCCACGTTCACCGACTATGCCAACATCGACAAGGCGCCCGAAGAGCGCGAGCGCGGCATCACCATCTCGACTGCCCACGTCGAGTATGAAACCGCGAACCGCCACTACGCCCACGTCGATTGCCCGGGCCACGCCGACTATGTGAAGAACATGATCACCGGCGCGGCGCAGATGGACGGCGCGATTCTGGTGGTGAACGCTGCTGACGGCCCGATGCCGCAGACCCGCGAGCACATCCTGCTGGCCCGCCAGGTCGGCGTGCCGCAGCTGGTCGTGTACATGAACAAGGTCGATCAGGTCGACGACGCTGAAATCCTCGAGCTGGTCGAACTCGAAATCCGCGAGCTGCTCAGCTCGTATGGCTTCGACGGCGACGCGATCCCTGTCATTCCTGGGTCGGCTCTCGCTGCTCTGGAAGGTCGCAACGACGACATCGGCAAGGAATCGATCTATGCCCTGATGAAGGCCGTGGACGAATTCATTCCGCAGCCGCCGCGCCCGACCGACAAGCCGTTCCTGATGCCGGTCGAAGACGTGTTCTCGATCTCGGGTCGTGGTACCGTTGTGACCGGCCGTGTCGAAACCGGCATCATCAAGGTCGGCGAAGAAGTCGAAGTGATCGGCCTGCGCGACACCCAGAAGACCGTCGTGACCGGCGTCGAAATGTTCCGCAAGCTGCTCGACCAGGGTGAAGCCGGCGACAACATCGGCGCGCTGGTGCGTGGTCTGAAGCGTGAAGACGTCGAGCGTGGGCAGGTTCTGGCCAAGCCCGGCTCGGTCACCCCGCACACCGAATTCTCGGCCGAAGTCTACGTGCTGTCGAAGGACGAAGGTGGCCGTCACACGCCGTTCTTCGCCAACTACCGCCCGCAGTTCTACTTCCGCACCACCGACGTGACCGGCGAAGTGATCCTTCCCGAAGGCACCGAAATGGTGATGCCGGGCGACAACGTCGGCCTGT
>JABFRE010000067.1 GCA_013141325.1 Novosphingobium sp. | reverse complement strand
GGCTTCGGCGAAAACAACAACCGCGTCCCCACGGCCGATGGTGTCAAGGAACTCCAGAACCGCCGGGTGGAAATCACCTACGGTCCGGGTTCCGGCATGTAAGCTGCGGGTCACCGCTAACGATCAGCGGGGGGCCGGAGCAATCCGGCCCCCTTTTTGTTGGCGGCAGCGGGCAATATGGCTAGAATCGCGGCCCATGATGCGCTTTCTCACGCCTTCGCGGCCTTCTTCGAAGCACGGGCTGGCCTACCGGGTCGGCTGGTGGATCGGGCGCCTGATCGTCGGCTTTCTGGTAGTCAGCGTCGGGATGACGGTCCTGTTCAAATATGTGCCGGTCCCGGTCACGCTGACCATGATCCTCGATCCGGTCGGCTTCGACAAAAGCTGGACCCCGCTCAGCCGGATCGACCGGACCATGGTCGATGCGGTGATCGCGGGCGAGGATGCCAAGTTCTGCAGCCACAGCGGTTTCGATACCGAAGCGATCGAGAAGGCAATCGAGCGCAACGCCCGGGGACGGCGGCTGCGCGGCGGATCGACGATCAGCCAGCAGACCGCGAAGAACGTGTTCCTGTGGCAGGGCACCGGCTGGACCCGCTACGCCCGCAAGGGGCTGGAGGTGTGGTTCACCTTCCTGATCGAACACATCTGGGGCAAGCGGCGGATCATGGAGGTGTACCTCAACGTCGCCGAAACCGGCGTGGGCACCTATGGCGTGGAAGCAGGCGCCCAGCGCTACTTCGGCCATTCTGCGGCGCGGCTCAGCCGGGTCGAAGCCGCGCGGATCGCCGCCGCGCTGCCCGCGCCGAAACGCCGCGAAGTGGTCGATCCCGGCGGTTTCACCCGCCGCCACGGCAACGCCATAGCAGCAGGCAGCGGCGTGATCCGCGACGAAGCACGCGACGCCTGCGTCTATCAGTAGCACCAAAAAAGAAAGGGGCGCCGCAGCGCCCCTTTCCGGTAGGTTGGTGGTCCCGCAGGATCAGAACTTGAACACCACCGTCGCGCTGACCGTGCGCGGCGCGCCGATCTGGACGAAGGGCAGCGACGAGTAGGCCCAGGTTCCGGTGGTCTGGTTGTAGTTGCCAGAGAAGTTCTGGTTCAACGCACCACCGAACCCGCCGACATAGAACTGGTCGAACAGGTTGTAGACGTTGAGCTGGACGTACGTCTTGTCGTTCAGGCCCAGGAAGCCGAGATTGACGCGCGCGTCGAGATTGACGAGCCAATAGGCAGGCGCGGCATTGGGGAAGATCTGAGCAGTTCCCGCGATCTGCGCCGGCGTCAGTACAGGCGTTGTGCAGGTCGTCGGCGTGGAGCACGCCTTGGCACCAAGCGGGATGTAGGTGCCGACAAATGCTCCTTCGTTGGTGTCGAAGACATAGCGTTCGCCGGTACGCTTCGCGGTGATGCCCAGTTCGACCGGCCCCAGTTCACCGCGGACCGTAGCGCCGAAGGTGTACTTCGGTGCGCCGGATTCGCGCTTGCCCGCTGTCGGCGCATAAATCGTCGTGCCATCAGCGTTCCTGCCAATTTCAACATTGTCCTTGATCTGCGACTTCAGCACCGAGCCGAACACGTAGAAGGTCAAGGCATCGACCGGCTGGAAGGCGATCGAGCCATCCAGCCCGTACTTCTTCACGTTGCCGAGGTTGCGGTAGACCGAAACGTTCAGTTCCGGATCATAGGCCGATGCCAGACGGTTGTGGAACTGGTTGTAGAAGCCCGAAAGCTGCGCCTGGATCCTGCCCGAACGGAAGCGGACGCCCAGATCGAAGTTGTCGGTGGTTTCCGGCTTTGGGGTCGCCTGATCCGTACCCAACGGGTAGTAGAACGACTGATAGAGGTTGTCCGTACCCGGCACCGACAGACCCTGCGAGAAGTTGCCGAACACGCTGAAGTTGTCGGTCGCGTGCATCGTGAAGCCCAGGCTGGGCAGCAGCTTCTTGTAGTTGAAGATACGCTGCTGCGGCGTGGCATAGCCCGACGGCGTGTTGGTGGTGGCGTTGTAGCTGTAGGGGTTCGCGGCGGTATAGGCGGCAAGCGTTGTCGGATTGCTGCCGATGCAATCAAGGAAGCCCGCCGCAGAGGTGGTGTAGCAATAGTTGGTCAGATTGCGCTTGAAGAACGGCATGCGCAGGCCGGCGTCGATCACCAGCTTTTCGTCCATGTACTTGCCGATGTACTGCAGCGAGAACTGGTGCAGGATCGCCCACGACAGACGGTCACGCTTCTGCATGGTGAACGAGTCGCCGGTGGCCAGCGGATTGTTCACGGGGAACACATCGAAAGGTTCGCCGTTGATGCCTACGCCGATCACTTCGCCGGTCTGGCGGTGACGGGCGCGGTCATAGGTGTAGTTCAGGCGGAAGGTGTGGTTATCATCCATGTTCCAACGCAAGCCCGAAATCACGCCGATTCGGCGGGTCTGGGTCTGGCTGGGCGCCAACAGGGTGACCTGGTCCAGCGTATCACCGTCGCCGTTGAGATCCTTGCCGAAGTAGTAGTTGCCGCCGCTGAACCCGGTGTAGGTGCCGGTCCCAATGGTCCGACGACCTTCACGGCCGGTCACCGTGCCGCCGCCATTGGCCTTGACGTACTGATAGCTGGGATCGACCGTGAGGATCAGGCTGTCGCTGAGGTGAAACTTCGACGATACCCGAATGTTGCCGGTGTTCGAGGGATTGTAGCGCCGGTCGAATTCCGTTCCGCACGAATTGGTGGTGTCGGCCACGGCAGCCTGGGGAACATCGGTCAGGCAGGGATAGTTGATCAGGTAGTTCCGCTCGTCCGAATTCATCGGGAAGCGGTTGCCCGACCCAGAACCGACTACGCGCGGCGCCGAGTTGGTGGGCGACTGGGTGGTGTCCCAGCGCAGCGGCAGCGAGCCGAAGAAGTTGTTGCGATTCTGGTTGTAGTGACCCGAAACCGCGATGAAATCGTCGCCGCCCAGTGGCTGATAGATCTTGGCGTTGATCTGCTTCTTGTCGACCTTGCCGTAGTTGTTGAACGGGTTCTTGTTGGTCGTCGCGCTGCCGGCCAGATAGGCCCGGGTGCCGCTGGAGGTCAGATCGCCGGTTTCGATCTTGGCGAACATGCGCATGAAATCGAATTCGCCGTAAGAGCCCGAGAGCATCGCGCCGAAATCGTGATCGGGGGTCTTGGTCCGGTAGTTGACCGTGCCGCCAGCT
>JABFRE010000027.1 GCA_013141325.1 Novosphingobium sp. | reverse complement strand
CCGCTTGGCCAGATCGAGCGCCTGGCTTTCGGCCTGGGCGGTATCGGGCGCCTTGGCTGCGGCGGGCGCGGCGGCACCGGCCACAGCCAGCAGGACAGTGCACGAAAGCAGGTGGGCGCGCATGATCGAATCTCCTTTGACCCCGGTCTAGCCCTACAACGGCTGCGCGGCAAAGGGGCGCCGTGCCGTTTCGCGCTATCCAATTCTTAACCCGGCGGCGCTAGGCCCGCGCAGGAATAACAGGGGGCGCAACAGCGATGGTGAGCAAGCAGGCTGTGCTGCGTTCCGCAGTCGCGCCTGAATTGCGCGATTGGCTGGATAACCGGCTGATCAACGCACATATCCGCATCCTGAAACCGATGATCGCGGGCACCTTGCTGAACGCGGCGGTGATCGTTGCCGCCCTGCTGGGCGAGGTTGACTCCCTGGGTCTGGCGCTGTTCGCCGCATCGACCACCGCGGCGGCATTCCACCGGCTGTGGCTGGCCGAAGGGATCGAACGCGGCCGCCGCCAGAAGCGCCCGCAGAAGATCGAGTTCGCCCTGCGCATGAACAGCTGGTGGCTGGGTGCCAACCTGGGCCTGCCGCTGGCGCTGTGGTTCCCGCATGTTTCGGCCGAAGCGCAGGTGCTGCTGGCGGTGTGCGCCGTGGCCCAGATTGCTTCGGCGGCCTATACTGTCCGAACGCTGCCGCGCTCGGCCACGGTCTATTCCGCCGCGCAGGCGCTGGGCCTGACCATCGGACTGGCGCGTCAGGGTTCGCCCGACGCGCTGGGGGCGATCGCGGTCCTGCTGGCAGCCAGCGGGCTGCTGGTGAAGATGGCCTTCACCGCCCGCGACCTGTTCGTCACCCGGATCCTGTCCGACCGCGAGCTCGCCGACAGTGCGCGGACGGTCAAGCTGCTGCTCAACGAATACGAGGAAAGCGGATCGGACTGGCTGTTCGAGCTTGACGCCCGCCACCGCCTGATCGGCGTGTCGCCGCGCTTTGCCGGGGCGCTGGGCACGACGGCGGGCGCGCTGGAGGGGCAGGACTTCACCGCGCTGTTCGCCGCCGATGCCAGTCGCGCCGATCTGGCCGATGGCCTCGCCCAGCGCCGCACGGTTCGGGGGCTGGTGCTGGCGCTCGACGCGGCGCGCAGCGAGCAGCCGTGCTGGTGGTCGATCAGCGGGCGGCCCTGCTATCCCGGCGAGGGCGAGCAGGTGGTGTTCCGCGGGGTCATCACCGATGTCACGTCGCAGCGGCTGGCCGAAAGCCGCGCCCAGACCATGGCCCATTTCGATGCCCTTACCGGCCTGCCCAACCGCAGCCGGTTCAACGATGCCTTGGATGAAACCCTGGCCCGGCTGGGCGGCGAGGAACACGCGGCGCTGATGTTCATCGACGTCGATCACTTCAAGCACGTCAACGACATGCACGGTCACCCGGTGGGCGATGCCCTGCTGCGCGGGCTGGCCGATCGGGTTGCCGCTCTGGTCCAGCAATCGGGCCTTGGCGGCACCGCGCCGCTGGTGGCGCGGATGAGCGGCGACGAGTTCGCCGTCGTGGTGACAGGCAACAATGCCTGCGATCACGCGGTGCGGCTGGCCGAATGCCTGCAGGCCGCGATGAACGAACCGCTGATGGTCGAGGGCAGCGAATTCGTCTGCACGCTGAGCATCGGCATCGCGCTGGCCCCGTTCCACGCCGACAGCAAGCCCTTGCTCCAGTCCTATGCCGATATCGCGCTTCACGCCGCCAAATCCGGCGGGCGGGCGATGTGGGAGATGTTCGAGCCCGGGATGGATACCGCCCTGCACGAGCGCCACACCTTGGCCCGCGACCTGCGTCAGGCAGTCGCCCGCGGTGAACTGCGGCTGTTCGTCCAGCCGCTGGTCGAGGTCGCGAGCGAAGAAATGACCGGGTACGAAGCCCTGTTGCGCTGGCAGCATCCGGAGCGCGGGCTGGTTCCGCCCGACCACTTCATCCCGATCGCCGAGGAAACCGGCTTGATCGTGCCGATCGGCGAATGGGTGATCCGCTCGGCCTTCGCCGAAGCGGCCAGCTGGCCGGGCGGCGAGACGATCGCCATCAACCTGTCCCCGGTGCAGCTGGGCAGTCCCAACCTGTTGGCGGTGATTGTCAGCGCCCTCGCGGAGACGGGGCTCGATCCGGCACGGGTCGAATTCGAGATTACCGAAGGGGTGTTGCTGCACAATTCGGAAGCGAACCTCGAAGTGCTGCGGCGCATGCAGACGCTGGGGCTCAAGATCGCGCTCGACGATTTCGGCACCGGCTATGCCTCGCTCAACTACCTGCTGACCTTCCCGTTCGACAAGATCAAGATCGACCGCCGCTTCATTTCCGAACTGGCGACCCGCGCGGAATCGCGGGCGATCGTCGGCGCGGTGATCGCGCTGGCCAACCAGTTGGGCATGTGCACTCTGGCCGAAGGGGTCGAAGAACCGGCCCAGCTGGATACTCTGCGCCAGCACGGCTGCCGGATGGTGCAGGGCTGGCTGTTCGGCAAGGCCCTGCCCAGCGAGGAATACCACCCGCGTGGTCCTCTCCGTTCGGCACCGGTCCCGGCGCAGCTACGGCCGCGTGCCCGCAAGGCCCGCGCTCCGCAGACGTATTCAGCCCGGGCCCGGGCCTGAGCCAGCCTGAATTGGTTTGCGCCGCACTGGCGCGCGCCGCACCCCGCTGCTACCTCCGCCGTGCCCGGGAACCATCGCGCTGGCCCGGGGCGAGGGAGTTTTGCGGATGAGTTTCACTGCCAATCGCCTGCTGCTGTTCGGTGCGACCGGCGATCTGGCGCAGCGGATGCTGCTGCCCTCGTTGTGTGCGCTCCATGCCGACAAGCTGGTGGCCGAAGACCTTGAGATCGTCGGCACCGCCCGCCAGCCGCTCGACGATGCCAGCTTTCGCAACTTCGCGCGCGAGGCGCTGGAAAAATTCATGCCCGCCGACCGGCGCGGCGGCATGGCGACTTTCCTCAACCGCCTGCGCTACCAGCCGCTCGATGCCACCGACACCGCCGGCTATTCCGCGCTGGCCGCCAAGGTTGGTGCCACCGACCAGGGGCTGGCGATCTTTCTCTCGACCGCGCCCAGCCTGTTCGAGCCGACCATCGCCGGGCTCGCCGCCGGCGGGCTGACCGGCGATAAGGTGCGGATCGGGCTGGAAAAGCCGCTGGGCACCTGTCTGGAATCCAGCCGTGAAATCAATGATGCCGTCGCCCGCGCCTTTCCAGAGGAACGGACCTTCCGGATCGATCACTATCTGGGCAAGGAAACCGTCCAGAACCTGCTGGCGCTGCGCTTTGCCAATATCCTGTTCGAACCGCTGTGGAACAGCGCCCATATCGAGCATGTCCAGATCACCGTGGCCGAAACCGTCGGGCTGGAAGGCCGGGTGGGCTTCTACGACGGCGCCGGGGCGCTGCGCGACATGGTCCAGAACCACATGCTTCAGCTGCTGGCGCTGGTGGCGATGGAACCGCCCGCCAACTATGACGCGACGGCGATCCGCGACGAAAAGGTCAAGGTGCTGCGCACCCTGCGACTGATCGCGCCGGATGAGACCGTTACCGGTCAGTACCGCGCCGGGGCGATTGGCGGCCAGCCGGTGCCGGGTTACGATCAGGAACTGGGCAAGGCCTCGGACACCGAAACCTTCGTTGCGATCAAGGCCCACCTCGACAACTGGCGCTGGAAGGGCGTGCCCTTCTACCTGCGCACCGGCAAGCGCCTGCCCGAACGCAAGACCGAAATCGTGGTCCAGTTCCGGCATGTCCCGCACTCGATCTTCGCCGGGCGCGGCGCCCTGACCGTGCCCAACCGGCTGGTGATCGGGATTCAGCCCGAGGAAAACATCACCCTGTCGCTGATGGCAAAGGTGCCAGGTCTCGACCGCGAGGGGATCCGCCTGCGCTCGGTTCCGCTCGATATCGCGATGGCCGATGCCTTTGCCGGACCGATGAAGCGGATCGCCTATGAGCGGCTGCTGCTGGATCTGATCGAGGGCGACCAGACCCTGTTCGTCCGCCGCGACGAAGTGGAGGCGCAGTGGGACTGGATCGACGCGATCCGCGCCAGCTGGACCACCCACGGCGTCACCCCCAAGACCTACACTGCTGGCTCCTGGGGGCCGAGCGCGGCGATCGCGCTGACCGAGCGCGACGGAGTGCACTGGCATGAATAAACTCCACCCGACTGTCGAACGCGTCACCGCGCGGATCATCGCCAGGTCGCAGGATGGCCGCCGCCGCTATCTGGAGCTGATGGATGCCGAGGCGGAAAAGTTTCCGGGGCGCGGAGCGCTGTCGTGCTCCAACCTGGCCCACGGCTTTGCCGCGGCCGAGGGTGACAAGAGCGCGCTTGCAAACGGGCGGGGGCCGAACCTGGCGATCGTCACCGCCTACAACGACATGCTTTCCGCCCATCAGCCCTATGGCCGCTATCCCGAGGCGATGAAGCTTTACGCCCGCGAAGTCGGCGCCACCGCGCAGGTCGCGGGCGGGGTTCCGGCGATGTGCGACGGGGTGACCCAGGGACAGGACGGCATGGAGCTGAGCCTGTTCAGCCGCGATGTCATCGCGCTGTCCACCGCCGTGGCGATGAGCCACGCGATGTTCGACGGGATGGCCCTTCTGGGGATCTGCGACAAGATCGTGCCCGGTCTGGTGATCGGCGCTCTGCGCTTTGGCCACCTGCCGGCGGTGTTCGTGCCGTCGGGGCCGATGCCCTCGGGTCTTGCCAACAAGGACAAGCAGAAGGTCCGCCAGCTCTACGCCGAAGGCAAGGCCAGCCGTGCCGATCTGCTGGCCAGCGAAAGCGCCAGCTATCATTCGCCCGGGACCTGCACCTTCTACGGCACCGCCAATTCCAACCAGATGATGATGGAGCTGATGGGGCTCCACGTTCCCGGCGCGGCCTTTGTGCCGCCGGGCACCCCGCTGCGTTCGGCGCTGACCCGCGCTGCCGTCCACCGGCTGGCCGCAATCGGACGCGGCAGCGAAGACTATCGCCCGATGGGCCGGGTCGTCGATGAAAAGGCGATCGTCAACGCCTGCGTCGGGCTGCTCGCCACCGGCGGATCGACCAACCACGCGATCCACCTGCCGGCGATGGCCCGCGCCGCCGGGATCACGCTCGACTGGCAGGATCTGGACGAGCTGTCCTCCGCCGTTCCGCTGATCGCCCGGGTCTATCCCAACGGCGCGGCCGACGTGAACCACTTCCACGCCGCCGGCGGCATGGGCTTTGTGGTGCGCGAGCTGCTCGATGCCGGTCTGGCCCACGGCGATGTGCTGACCGTGGCCGAGGGCGGCATGGCGGCCTATGCACAGGAGCCGGTCCTCCACGGCGATGCGCTGGACTGGCAGGCAGTGCCGCCCGGCAGCGGCGATGACACCATCCTCGCCGCGGCCGACGCACCGTTCCAGCCGGACGGGGGCATGCGTCTGGTCACCGGCAATCTCGGCCGCGCCACCTTCAAGACCAGCGCAGTCGATGCGGAGCGCTGGACGATAGAGGCCCCGGCGCGGGTATTTGCCAGCCAGGAAGCGGTCCAGGCCGCGTTCAAGGCGGGCGAGCTCGACCGCGACGTGGTGGTGGTGGTGCGCTTTCAGGGCCCCCGCGCCAACGGCATGCCCGAACTGCACAAGCTGACCCCGCCGCTGGGCGTGCTGCAGGACAAGGGCTTCAAGGTGGCGCTGGTCACCGACGGGCGGATGTCGGGCGCATCGGGCAAGGTTCCTGCCGCGATCCACGTCACGCCAGAGGCGCTGGGCAGCGGTCCGCTGGCGCAGGTGCAGGACGGCGATGTGATCACACTGTGCGGCCACAACGGCGTGCTGGAGGTCAAGGCGGACCTGTCCGCCCGCGCCGCCGCGCAGGCTCCAGCCGAAACGATGGGCATGGGCCGCGAACTGTTCGCCATGCTGCGCCGCCATGCCGACGGTGCCGAACGGGGCGGATCGGCGATGCTGGCGGAGGCCGGGCTATGACCACCCAAATTGTCACTGTCGATATCGGTGGCACCCATGCCCGCTTTGCCATGGCAGAGATTGCCGCCGATGGGACGATCACGCTGGGCGAACCGGCCACGCTCCACACCAAGGACCACGCCAGTTTCCAGACCGCGTGGGAAGACTTTGCGCAGCAGCAGGGCGGCACCCTGCCCGATGCAGTCGCGATCGCGGTGGCGGGGCCGGTGGGCGGAGAGGTGATCCGCTTTACCAACAACCCGTGGATCATCCGCCCGGCGCTGATCTCCGAAAAGCTGGGCGCCACGCGCCATACCGTGGTCAACGATTTCGGCGCGGTTGGTCATGCGGTCGCGCGGGCCGCGGCGGAACACTTTGTCCATCTGGCCGGGCCGGAGGCGCCCTTGCCCGCCACCGGCACGATCAGCATCGTCGGCCCCGGCACAGGCCTTGGCGTTGCCCATGTCTGGCGGGACGGCGCGGATTACCGGGTGCAGGCGACCGAGGGCGGGCACATCGACTTTGCCCCGCTCGACAGCATCGAGGACGCGATCCTGGCCCGCCTGCGCCAGCGCTATCGCCGGGTTTCGGCCGAGCGGGTGGTCTCCGGCCCCGGTCTGGTCGATATCTATGAGGCACTGGCCGGGATGGAAGGCCGGGCGATCCAGCCGGTCGACGACAAGACGCTGTGGAGCCTTGGCACCAGCGGCGAAGACAGTCTGGCTGCCGCTGCGGTTGACCGGTTCTGCCTCTCGCTCGGCTCGTTCGCAGGCGATGTCGCCCTGGCCCAGGGGGCCAGCGGCGTGGTGATCGCTGGGGGCCTGGGCCTCAGGATCAAGGACACCTTGCTGCGTTCGGGCTTCGCCGCGCGGTTCACCGCCAAGGGCCGCTTTGCCGAACTGATGGCCGCGCTGCCGGTCAAGCTGATTACCCATCCCCAGCCCGGCCTGTTCGGCGCCGCGGCGGCCTTTTCCAAGGAGCATCTTGCGTGAGCCCCATCGAGACGATCATGCGCGCGGCCCCGGTGATCCCCGTACTGGTGATCGACGAGGTCGCCCACGCCCGCCCGATCGCCGAAGCGCTGGTTGCGGGCGGGCTGCCGGTGCTCGAAGTCACGCTGCGCACCGCCTCCGCGCTCGACGTAATCCGCGAGATGAAGCAGGTTCCCGGCGCGATCGTCGGCGCGGGTACGGTGCTCAACGAACACGCGCTGGACGACGCGCTGGCAGCGGGCAGCGAATTCATTGTCTCGCCGGGGCTGACCGACAGTCTGGCCAAGGCCGCGATTGCCGCCAATGTGCCGTTCCTGCCGGGCACCGCCACCAGCAGCGATATCATGCGCGGGCTCGACCTGGGGCTGGACCGCTTCAAGTTCTTCCCGGCCGAGGCCAACGGCGGGATCCCGGCGCTCAAGGCCATCGCCGCGCCGTTCGGATCGGTGCGCTTCTGCCCGACCGGCGGAATCACCGCGCAAACCGCCGCTGATTGGCTGGCGCTTGACGCGGTGCTGTGTTGCGGTGGATCGTGGCTGGTGCAAAAATCTGCGGCTGGGGGTGCACCCGACGCCGCTGCAATCGAAGCCGCCGCCCGCACCGCCGCCGCCCTGGCCCGATGAGCCTTTCCGCCCGGCTCGACGCGCGGCTGCAAGAGCTGCACGCCCGCACCGCGGAGACCCCGCTGTTCAATCCGGTGTTCCAGCTTGGACTGGAACTCTCGCGCGAGCTGGAAAATGGTTCGCTGAGCCTGGAAGCGCTGGACGCGCTGGTGGGCGAACTTGAGTGCGAAGGCCTGATGGCCCGCGCATCGCGGCTGGCCCGCCTGGTTGCGCCGGTCGATCCTGCGGACAATAGCGCGCGGATTACGGCGCTGGCCGGGGCCGCGACATTCGAAGCCTTCGCCGCGCGCTGGCAGGTGCCGTTGATCCACGCGGTGTTCACCGCGCACCCCACCTTCCTGCTCAGCCAGCGCCAGTCCGAAGCCGTGGCGGCGGCGGCTTCGTCGGGAGAGATCGGCGCGCAGACCGTCTGCGTCGCCCCGCACGACCATGATCCGATAACGCTCGATTCCGAACACGCCGCCGCGATGGCTGCACTGGCCCGTGCCCAGACCGCGCGTGACCGGATCAACGCCCTGCTGCTGGCCGAAGCGCGCAGGCAATGGCCCAAGCAGTGGCGCGGCCTTGCCCCCCTGCCCGTCCGGCTCGCCTCGTGGGTCGGCTATGACATGGACGGGCGTACCGACATTTCGTGGGCGACCTCGCTGCGCTACCGCCTTTCGGAAAAGGCTGAGCGGCTTGAGCGCTACGCCGCTCAGCTGGCAAACACTGCGCCGGACATCGCCGCGCAGCTGACCCGCGCCGGGCACTATGCGGGCCGGATGGCAGCCCTGTTCGCACAGGACCTGTCCGATCCTGCCGCCCTGTCCGCCGCCGCCGACACCCTGACGGCCGACCACCCGGACAAGCTGACCAGTCTGAACCCGGTGATCGCCGCGCTCGAAGCGATTGCCGCCAGCGCCGACGATGCCCGCGCCGAAGCCCTGCTGGTCGTGGTGGCGGCAATGCGCGCCGACGGGCTGGGCATGGGGTGGATCCACTTCCGGGTGAACGCCAGCCAGCTGCAGAACGCGATCCGCCGCCGGATCGATCCCACCGGCAAGCTCGATCTGGCCAGTCAGGCCGCGCTGGTGAAGATGCGCGAGCTGCTGGCCGAGGCCCGCCCGCTGCGCACCAATTTCGCCGCCCTGGCGATCGAGAATTCGACCGCGATCCGGCAATTCCTGGCCATGGCGCAGATCCTCCATCATGTGGACAGCGACGCGCCGATCCGGATGCTGGTTGCCGAATGCGAACAGCCCACCACCGTGCTGGCCGCGCTCTATTTCGCCCAGCTGTTCGGGATCGCCGACAAGGTCGATGTCTCACCGCTGTTCGAAACCGAATCGGCGCTGGAACACGGCGGGCGATTTCTCGACGCACTGCTCGCCGAAGAGGCCTACCGCGCCTATGCCCGGGGACGCGGGCGGGTCGCGATCCAGACCGGATTTTCCGACGCCGGACGCTTTGTCGGCCAGATTCCGGCCGCGCTGGCGATCGAGCGGCTGCAAGGCCGCCTTTCCGAGGCGATGGTGGCCAACGGGCTGACCGATGTCGCCGCGCTGGTGTTCAACACCCACGGCGAATCGATGGGGCGCGGCGCGCACCCCGCATCGTTTTCCGACCGGACCGAATGGCCGCTCTCACCCTGGGCGCGGCGGCGCTTTGCCCGTGCCGGGATCCGGCTGGAGCCCGAAGTCAGCTTTCAGGGCGGCGACGGCTATCTGTTCTTCGGCACGCCCGAACTGGCGCTGGCGACACTCACGCGCTTTGCCGAGGCCGCGCCAGCCGAAGCCGATGCCGAGGCCGCGCCCGATCCGTTCTATTGCCGCACCGACCTGTCTCTCGATTTCTACCGCGCGATCCGCCGGTTTCAGGCCGCACAGCTGACCAGCCGGACCTATCCGCGCGCGGTGACGGCCTTCGGCCTGGGCCTGCTCAACGACACCGGCAGCCGCAAGAGCCGCCGCCAGTCGGACCTCGCCGCCGACCGCGAGATGAGCCTGCGCCAGATCCGCGCGATCCCGCACAACGCGGTGCTGCAACAGCTGGGCTATCCGGTCAACGTGATCGCCGGGTTCGGAACGGCGGCGGACGGCAACTATGAAGAGATCGCTGCCCTGCTGCGCAGCAGCCCGCGCGGGCAGCAGATGGTCCGGCTGGTCCGCGCCGCCAACGCGCTGGCCAGCATCAAGACCGTCGCGGCCTTCGGCGAGCTGTTCAATTCGGCCTACTGGTCCAGCCGGCCCTATCGCGGGGACGAGAACGGGATTGCCGACGCCTGCCTTGCGCTCGCCGAATACCTGACTACCGATGACCGGACTGGGGTGTTCCGGCGCCTCGCCTCGCGGCTGCGGGTCGATGCACTCAAGCTTCACCGCCTGCTCGAACTGATCCCCGACGAGGCTCCGCTGGAAGGCCGCGAGCATACCCGGCGCACGCTGGGCGTGCTGCAGGCGCTGCGGCTCGCGCTGTTCCAGCACATGTTCCTGCGCGCGGTCTCGGTCCCGGCCTTCAGCCGCGCCAATGATATCGCCCGCGAAGACGTGCTGGAGATGGTCTTCACCCTGCGGATCGACGAAGCCCTGGCCCAGCTGCGCCGCGCATTTCCGGTCCACTTCCCGGGAATCGGCGATTTCACGGTCGACGAACCCACCGACTATCCCGACGACGCAGCGGTCGGCTATGAGGCGATCCACCGCGACTTCATCGAGCCGATCGAACGGGCGCAGGCGCTGTCGCTGCAGATCACCACCACGATCGCCAACCTGTTCGGCGCGCACGGGTAACTCGATCAGGGCGGCGCGAGGCCTTCGACAGGCCCAGGCTGAGCCTGGCGAAGCCGACGTGCCTCGCTAGCCTCGTTGCCACTCCGCCACGCGCGGTCCGTGTTCGAGGAGGCTCACTGCCACGTCCGCCGTCCGCAACGCGGCACGGGCCCTCCAGCTGCGCCAGCGCGAATGGTCGCCGGGCCCCGGAGTCTCGGCTCCGTCACGCAACGGAGCCAGCAGTCGCGCCTCGAATTCACCGATCAGGCCCGGATCGCGGATCGTTGCGACATATTCGGCATTGGCCCGGTGGCTGACGAAATCGAAATTGGACGATCCGATCACCAGCGCCTCGCCGTCGATCAGCGCGGCCTTGGCGTGGGTCATCATCGGGGTCAGGCGGATGTCGAGCCCCGATGCCTTCGCGACCCCCATCAGGTAGTCGCGGATCACCGGCTTGTTGTTGGGCCGGGGGGTATAGAGCCGCACCGGCACGCCGCGCGCGGAGGCCGCCGCCAGGGCATCGACGAAAGGAAAAGTCGGATAGGCGCTGACCACCTCGATCGAACGCCGGGCGCCGGCAAACACTTTCAGCAGGGGCGCAAAGCCGGCCTCGTTGGCGGTGCCGTCAAGGCTCAGCAGATCGAGGCCGGCCACCGCCGTGGCGCTGGTTGCGGTCTGCCCGCTCCAGTCGCGCTCGAACTCGCGCGCCGCCCAGTCCGCCACCTCGGGATGCGCGATCCGCACCATCATGTCGTGCCAGGCAAAGTTGTGATCGGAAAAGTTGATCCCGCCGATCCACGTCGCATCGTCGATCACCAGCAGCTTCTTGTGGTTGCGGGTGGCATAGCGCAGCGGGTTACGCCCGACCGGGTTGGTCAGCCGCACTCCTGCTCCGCTGTCGACCAGCCGGTCGAGCATCGCCCAGGTCGCGTCCGCCTCGGCCAGCAGCGCGGGATCGCGCGACAGGGCCAGGAAGCGATCGTTGATAACGTGACGGGTATAGTCGTCGACCAGCACCCGCCGGTCCGCTGCATCGCTGGCCGCGATCGCCCCGGCCACCGCCAGTCCGGCGTCATCGCCTTCGAAGGTCATCGCCTGGACCAGCACCCGGCGGCGCGCGGCCGCCATGTCCGCCTGGGCCCGCGCCCAGAATTCGGCCGAGCCGACCAGCAGTTCGAAGCGCGGCGCGATCATCGCCTGGCGCTTGCCAGTCACCACCTGCAAAGGCAAGCGACGCCGGTCTTAACCTTTGCCCGCGCGACGGTCCCGAACCGGAACGCCGCGCCTCACGCGCTGGCCTTTTCCGCCGCATTCCGTCACAAGCAGATTGAACCAAACCACGTGAGGAGCCGATGGGCCTCAAGCTCAACGCCATGACCGGAATGATCGCGGTGTTCGCCGCCGTCGCCACCGGCGCCGGTGCATTGCTAGTGATGCAGGACGATACGGCTAAGCCCAAGGCCGTACCTGAGGCTGTTGCCGCCAAAGCGCCTCCGCCGGCACCCAAACCGCAAGACGAAGGCCTGGTGATCAAGCGGATCCTGCCGATCGCCGGGCCGATCAAGTACGGCGAATGGCACTGGGATGACAAGGGCGTGCCCGCCGGGCCGCTCGTCGTGACGGTCGATCTCGATGCCCGGGTGCTGTCGGTGTTCCGCGGCGGGTACGAGATTGGCGCGACGGCAGTGTTGTTGGGCACCAGCGAGAAGCCCACGCCGCTTGGCGTGTTCCCGGTCAAGTGGAAGGACAAGGATCACTACTCGTCCAAGTACGACAGCGCGCCGATGCCCTATACCATGAACCTGACCGAGGACGGCGTGGCGATCCACGGCACCAAGGTGGAAAAGGGCTATGCCAGCCACGGCTGCATCGGCGTGCCCAACAGCTTTGGGGCCAAACTGTTCGCGATCGCTCCCGTCGGGACCAAGGTTTACATCACCAAGGGCAAGATGGCGAAGCAGGGTGACAGCCTGATTTAGTGCGCCAATCGCCTCCGCGATTGGCTTGCAACACCGGCCCGCTCCCCCGGCCCGACCACCCGTTCATGTTACCCTGTGGGTGGTCGGGCCGGGGGAGCGGGCTGGTGTTGCCCTGCTTCAGCCACGCTGAAACAGAAAAGAGCCTACCGCGGTGCCATCCGGATCGCCCCGTCCAGCCGGATGCACTGCCCGTTGAAATAGGAATTGCGCGCCAGTTCGAGCGCCAGGCTGGCGAATTCCTCAGGCTTGCCCAACCGCTTGGGGAACGGAACCGACGCGGCCAGACTGTCCAGCACCTGCGGCTTTGCCCCCAGCATCAGCGGCGTGGCGAAGATTCCGGGCATGATCGCATTCACCCGGATGCCCAGATCCGAAAGGTCGCGCGCCATCGGCAGGACCAGTCCGTTGACCCCGGCCTTGGCCGAACCATAGATGATCTGGCCGATCTGCCCGTCCTGTGCCGCGACCGAAGCGGTCAGCGTGATGCAGCCGCGCTCGCCATCCTCCAGCGGTTCGAGCCCGGCCATGCCCTCGGCCGAAAGCGAGGCTATGCGGTAGGAGGCGACCAGAATACCCTGGACGCCGTAGAGATAGTCCTCGGTCGAGAGACGCTTGAGCTTGCCCGCTTCCTTGTCGAAGGCCAGCGTCTTGCCCCGGCGGCTGGTCATCGCGCAGTGCACGGTGATGCGTTCTTGCCCGTGGGCGGCGCGGGCCTTGGCGAAGCCGGCGATGACCGATGCCTCATCGGTGATATCGACCTGGCAGAACAGTCCGCCGATTGCTGCGGCAACCGCCTCGCCGTTCTCGGCGTTGACGTCGAAGATCGCCACCTTCACGCCTGCCGCAGCCAGAGCCTCGGCCGTGGCTTGACCCAGTCCCGATGCGCCGCCGGTGACGACGGCAGCAGTGATGGAATCGATTCGCATTGCATCCTCCGTTTAATCGGGCGATTAATGGCGCGCCGGAGCCGGGGCCGCAAGGGAGCAGTGCATGGATCATCACGTCGATCTCTATTGGTCGTTCCGTTCGCCCTACAGCTATCTGGTCGTGCCCCGCCTGATCGAACTGGAACGTGACTGGCAGGCCCGGGTGACGGTGCGGCCGGTACTGCCAATTGCCGTACGCCAGCCCGAATTCTTCGCCCATGCCGATCCGCTGTGGGCCAGCTACCTGATGCGCGACTGCGTGCGCTGTGCCGAATTCGCCGGACTGCCGCTGCGCTGGCCGCGCCCCGATCCGGTGGCGATGGACTACGCGACCCGGACCTATCCGAAAGAGCAGCCGCACATCCACCGCCTGACCCGGATCGGTCAGCTGGCGGCGGAGCAGGGCAAGGGGCTGGCGCTGCTGCGCGCGGTCAGTCACCTGATCTGGTCGGGCGAGGTCGACGGCTGGCACGAGGGCGACCATCTCGCCCGGGCAGTGGCCAGCGCGGGCTTCGATCTCGCCGAACTGGACGCGGCGCAGGAGGCGGAGGCCGTACGGCTCGATGCGACGATTGCCGCAAACGAAGCGGCGCACCGCGCCGGTGGTCACTACGGGGTGCCGCTGATGGTCTACGACGGCGAACCGTTCTTCGGGCAGGACCGCTTCGACCAGCTGTTGTGGCGGATGAAGCAGAAGGGGCTGGAGCGGCGGGTCTAACTCCGCCGCGCCGGAGCTTTGGTGAAGCTCCAGCCGCCGGGCATGGCGCGCGCCACCAGATTGCCGATCGAGGCGGGCTGGCGCGCCACCAGTGCATCGAACACCCTGGCTGCGGCGCTGCCGCGCGGCGCTTCGCCATCGAGTTCGGCAACGATCCGCGCGATCACCCGCAGCGCCACCGCGCGCGGGGCCTGCGGGCGATAGGTCAGCCCCAGCGGAGCGCGCTCCACCTGCTCGGCCCATTCGCGCTGCGCCGCCCAGTCGAGCGCGCCATCGGCGTCGGCAAGGTGCGCGGCGCTGGCGGCCAGGGCGGGCACATCGAGCCAGTCGGCCTCTGCCAGAGCCTTGCGGATCCGGGCGCGGTCAAACCGGTCGTCGGTGTTGGAGGGGTCCTGCACCACTGCGGTCCCGCACACGGCGATCACCTCTGCCAAGTCACTACGCCGCCAGCCGAGCAGCGGGCGCAGCAGCGGCAGGGGCGATCCCGGAACCCGGCCGCGGGCGCGCACCCCGGCCAGCCCGGCCACCCCGCTTCCCCGCCCCAGCCGCAGCAGCAGCGTCTCCGCCTGATCGTCGGCGTGGTGCGCGGTGGTCAGGGCGGCGATCTGTCCGGATTCCATCCAGCCAGCCAGCGCCGCATAGCGGGCCGCACGCGCCTGAGCCTGAAGATTCCCCGAACCTAAAGTGATCTTGAGGATGGCATGATTCACCCCGAGCGCGGCACAGCGCGCGGCCACCAGCGCGGCTTCGGCAGCGCTCTCTGCACGCAGGCCGTGATCGACCGTCGCCGCTGCGATCTTTCCCGGCAAGGCAGCTGCGGCGAGTTCGAGCAAGGCCATGCTGTCTGGTCCGCCCGACACCGCCAGCCCCAGAATGCCGGCGCCGTCCCAGATTGCAGCAAGGTCGGCAGCGAAGCGCGCGACCTGATGCGGGTCAGGCGGCGCCATCGCTCCCGCCCGCCGCCGCGATCAGGCCGCCGGACACTTCAGCCCGCCACGGGTGCTGTCGTACTGCCCCTTGAGGCGGCCCGCAGCTTCGCCGGGAAACTCCTGGCCGAACTGGGTCAGCGCCACGCAGGCGCGGTTGGTGTCCTTCAGCAGCCGCATCGATTCGGCCAGCATCAGCAGGCTGTCGGGCGCGCGGTCGCGCGGGGCCTTGGCTTGGTAGTTCTGGAGGAACCAGCTGGCCGCCTCACGCGGGTTGCCTTCGTCAAGGTAGGCACGGCCCAGCAGGTTGCGGGCATAGCTGATCCGCGCGTGCTTGGGGTACTTCTGCAGGAACAGCTTAAGCTGCTGCTGCGCTTCGGGATAGAATTTGGCCTCCCACAGACGGAAACCATAGCTGTATTCGTCGTCCCCGGCGTCCGCAGTAGCGGGCTTCTGCACCGCCTTGACCGCAGCCAGGCGCTGCGCGGTCGGCGACGTTGGCTTGGCCGCAGCCGGGGCGGCGGGCGCAGGCTTGCTGGTTGCCGCCGGAGCCGATGCGGCCGGTTTCGGCGCCGAGGCGCCAGATGTCATCGCGGAGAGATTGGAATTGGTCGTGGCGCCGGTCTTGGTGGCGTCGGGCGCAGCGGCGGTCCCTGACGCGGCAGCCGGCGCGGCGCTGCCAAGCTGCGCTTCCAGCTTGGCAATCCGGTTGGCGTTTTCCTCGCCCTGCGCGGTGAGCCGGGCCAGCTGCGCCTCGACCGCGTCCATCCGGGTCAGCATGTCGCTCATCGGGGTGGAGGCAGGAGTGCCCGCAGCCGGAGCGACCGACTGGCCGGGCTGGACCTGGGGTGGGAAGAACTTGCCGTCGGCGCCAGGGAACACCGTCCGCTGCAAGGCGCGCACTTCGGCCTCAAGCGCCCGCAGGCGGGTGTCGGTCGCACCGTCGGCGCTTTGGGCCAGAGCCGGTGCAGCCAGCGCGAGGGCGAGGCTTGCGACAACGGTGCCCTTGCCCCAGGTCAGTGTCTTCATACGTCGGTTTCCGTCCTGTGATCGGGTGCGCGGCCTATGCGGCAGCCACACCAAACCTGCGATTAACAGTGGATGCGATGCTTAGCGCTGTCGAAACCACCCTGTCGAGCCGCGAAGGCTTGGTTTCCGCAGCTTAGGTGGCGGGGGCTGTGGGGACGACCGGCGCCGGAGCGGCAGCGGCACCGGTC